>DAINAU010000112.1:0-14256 GCA_036733285.1 bacterium | reverse complement strand
CAACTCGCTAACCCGCCAACCCGCTAACTCGCTAACCCGCTAACCCGCTAACTCGCTAACCCGCTAACTCGCTAACCCGCTAACTCGCTAACCCGCCAACTCGCTAACCCGCCAACTCGCTAACCCGCTAACTCGCTAACCCGCCAACTCGCTAACCCGCTAACGCTCTAACACGCTAACAATTTTTTATTTCCTCACACCTCGAATCTGGTAATTACCTGATTTAAATTTTTTGTAATACACATTAATTGTTCACCCTGATTTACAAGCTGAGTCGATGCTACCGCTGTTTCTTTTACCACGGTTCCAACCGACTCGATTGAAACGGAAATGTTATCGCTGGCGCGCGCCTGTTGAGTTAATGCCACTACGATTTCGTCAATGCTTTTTTTAGTGGTTCTAATCGAATCCTGAATTTTCTGGAACGAACCTCTTAATCTATTGGCGTAATTCACGGCGTTTTTTGCGCTCGCGTTTGATTGTTCCATTGAACCGAGCGTAACGTTGACTCCTTCCTGAATCTTTTCTATAATTTCAGAAATCTCTTTCGCGCTGGTCTGGCTTCTTTCAGCGAGTTTCCGCACTTCGTCGGCTACTACGGCAAACCCTTTTCCAGCTTCGCCTGCGCGCGCAGCTTCTATTGCGGCGTTTAAAGCGAGAAGATTTGTCTGCTCGCTTATCGCGCTTATAGCGTTTACTATTTTTCCGATTTCTTTACTCGCGTCTCCAAGGTCTTTCATTTTCTCCGAAACTTCTTCCATTTTATTAGTGATTTCGTTTAATCCGTTCACGGTATCAACCACAACCTCTACTCCCTCGTTCGCCTGATTCTCGGTTTCTACGGATAATTTTTCCGCATTTTTCGAGGAAGTTGAAACCTGTTGAATAGAAGAACCCATTTCCACTACGCTTGAGGTAATTTCCTGAACCTTTTCGCTCTGAACCTTAGCGCCTTGAGACATCTGTTTTGTCGCGGACAATAATTCCGTCGACGCAGAACTTACATCGTTTGAAACATTTTTTACTTGACCCACAAGTTCTCTTAAATTATGAACCATAATATTAAACGCATTTCCCAAATCGCCTTTCAGTTTATCGTTTAAAATTAATGCGTTCAATTTTCCATTAGCGATTAATTCCGCTTGTTCAGCCAATTTCTGTAAATTAATTATCATAACAGCAAACGCTTTTGATAGAGTTCCTTTGCCGTCGGTTTTTAATTTTAAATTTTTCAAATCTCCATCGGCTATTATTTGAGCTTGTTCGGCAAGACCGCGCAAATTAGCGACCATAATTGAAAACGCTTTGCCCAAATCGCCTTTTATCGTTTCATCGAGTTTTTCATTTTCAAGTTTATCCGCGGCAATTATTTCAGCTTGTTCGGCAACCTTCCGCAGATTTGTTATAACCTCTGAAAACGCTTTTGATAAAGTGCTGGTTCCGCCTGTTTTAAGCTCTGAATTTTTCAAATCCCCGTCGGCTATTATTTGAGCTTGATTTGCAAGTCCTCTTAAATTTGTTATCATTGTGGCAAACGCTTCGCCCAAATTTCCTTTTATCACTTCGTTTAATTTTGAATCTTCAAGTTTATCCGCGGCTATTATCGCGGCTTGTTCCGCAAGTTTCCTTAAATTTATTATCATATCAGCAAACGCTTTGGAAAGAGTTCCGGTTCCGTCAGTCCTTAAAAGAGCGTTATTCAAGTCTCCGTCCGCAATTATTTGAGCTTGCCCTGCGAGTCCGCGTAAATTAATAACCATAGTGGCAAACGCCGAACCCAAATCGCCTTTTGATTCGATTGAAAGTTTGTTGTTATATAAATCGTCTCTTGAAATCGTATTTGCCTGCTCTGCGATTTTCCGTAATTTTTGAACCATACTCGCGGTCGCGGAACCAAGCGCTCCATTTTTGCCGTTTGTAGTAAGAATAGGATTATTTAAATCGTCGTTTGCTATCGCTTGAGCTTGTTTTGCAAAAGTTCTTAAATTAACCACCATTTCGCCAAACGCTTCTCCAAGTTCGCCGGTTTGCTGGTCGTCTAAACCCTGATGATATAAATCGTCGCGGGCAATTAAATTGGCTTGAACCGTCAACACTCTTAATTGCGATTGCATCTTTAGAAAAGCGTCAGCAATATCGCCCTTAAAGTCGTCGCCTGCTGCTGCTGCTGCTGCTGCTGCTGCTGCTGCAAGTTGTGTTCCACCCTTCATTCTTTTTTCAATTTCTTCGGCTCCGATTTTTCCGGCGGCGATTTCTTCCGCTTTATTGCATAGCGTAGCTAAACTTTTCAGCATATTGTTAAATGCGTTTCCTAATAGCAACAATTCGTCGTTAGTATTAATAACAATATTTTCCTGCCTGATATTCCCATCCGCAATTTTTTGCGCCGTCTCGACTACGATTTTAAGCGGATTTATTATTTTTTTAACAAAAATCAATATAGCTATCAATCCTATAATCGAACCGGCTATAATTATGAATATTATTATTGTTCTTACCATATAAAGCTGGTCAAAAAATTCTTCCTGATACGCGCTTGCGGCTATTGTCCAATCCCATTCCGGCATATAGCTAAATACGGCTATCTTCATTCTTGCGGTATTTTCTCCCTCGTTTTTCCAAGGATAATACTGATTATCGGTTTTGTTTTCTTTTAAATCTTTAGATTTTTTTATGATTTCCTGAATAAAAGAAATTCCATTAGCGTCTTTTGCTTCAAAAATATTTTCGCCGTCGCGCTGCCTTTTTGCCGAAACTATGTAATTTCCTTTGCTGTCAATTATAAAAACATAACCCGTTTTTCCGATAAGTTCTCCGGCTATTTTATTTTTTAAAAATTCAATTTTATTTTTTTCATAATTGATATCTATCAGTTCGTCGAAATATGTTCCAACGCCTATTATCCATTTGTATTTCGGAACATTTATAATCGCCGATATTTTATCCCTTGCTTTATCTTCTCCTGTATTTTTCCACGAATAAACCGAAAAATCATATTTGTCCCCGGATAGCGCCTTCCCTTTTGAAATCATTTCCTGAATAAACAGAGCGTTGTTAGCATCTTTGGATTCCCAAATGTTTTCGCCGTCCCTTTTCCTATCCTTTGAAACGATATATTTTCCGTCATAACTTAACACAAAAACATAACCTGTTTTGCCGACTTTCATATTAGCGATTATGTCTTTAATTTTTTCAATATTATCGTTTGAATTATTTACAAATTTACTTATTGCTTCCGCCTGAGCCGCAACTTGCAGTCTCGCGCTTTGATTAGCCGTTTCTTTGTAGGTTTTTATCTCTTCGCCGACAAGCGAAGCCGAGGTTTTCCAATTAATAGCTTGTTTTGATAAAGATTGTTCTATCATACCTATAACTCCGTTATAAACGGAATTATAAATAATTAATCCTGCTATAACTAACGGAATAATCAAAAGACATAAACCGCCGATTACAAGCTTCCAGCGAATACTGAAAATTTTTTTTCCTTTCATCTAAATATACCTCCAAAAAAATATATATTTATCTAAAATTTTTTAAATTTGTCAGTTTTTAATTATGCAGAATCATTTAATTATTAAGAAATGAAATTAAATTAAAAAAAACAATCAATATAAAAATGAAATAATTTTATAAACATTATGTAATTTTTTACTAATCTCAAATTGTAAGTTTATTATCCGAAAAAAAAATGTCAATAATAATTTTTAGAATATTTTTACATAAAAAGATTTGCGTGTTTATGTAGTAAAAAAAACACGAATAATTTAAATCTGTTTTAAACGCCTGTAATAAATAAATCTTTAATATCGTATTTTTCGACAGCAAAATAAAATTTTCATTTATAATTTTAGTATAAATTTTTTTTTATTCGCGGGAATTCGCGGGAATTCGCGGCGATTAGCGAGAAAAAATTCTCCAGCGAATTTACGCGAATCTACGCAAATAAATAAAATCACTTTAAACCACAATTTTTTTTCATAATTTCAATTTATTTTTCAAATCAGGTTTTTAATCATTTAATTTTTTACCTGAAATAATTTATTCAAGAGTTTTACTATATTTCTTTATTCTGCCTATTCGTGTCATTCGTGGCAAAAATATAACCACGAATATTACGAATATAACGAATCAGTTTTTAATGTCAAATCTCTGAAAACTATATATTTTATTTTCAAACGCCAAATAAAAATCCTTGACTTGATTATTTAATTTTTCAACCCCGAAGAGCAAGAATTAAAGCTATAAACTTTTCGGGCTAAATCAAGTAAAAAATCCATGAAAAACAAGAAAAATTCAAATTTTTTTAAAATGCAATAAAAAAACTTTTTAAGCTAACGGAATTTTGACATCATTAAAGATATATTCGATAACGTTGAAAATATTATCACGGATTTGAGGGATAATCAACGCATCAGATATTCTGTAAAAGATATTATTGTTACAACGCTACTAATGTTTGCAACTTCTACGGAATCTCGAAAAACTATTAATAAAAAATTTGAAAAACCTAAAATCATTGAATCCGTAAACGTTTTTAACAATTCAAATTTAACGCGGTTGCCGCATAGCGACACTAAGGAAAATTTTTATAAAACAGGATTGCGAACTGAAAGCGGCTTATAGATTGATTGACGCTATAAAAAAAATGTTTACGCGTTTGAAAATTTGTTTGCTGTTTGACGGTTTATACCCGAATGAAAAAATATTGAATTTTCTCTTGAACATGCTATTCGCATAATGCCAATTCCATTAAAGCATATCATACTTTTGCTGCCGGCTTTTTCTTATCCGAAGCGTTGTTTTTACTCGGACTTTTATTTTACTCGTCGATTTTGAAAAATTAGAAATTTTTAAAAAAAATATTGACATTATTTATTAAATATATTATTCTCCAGGCTAATGAGAAAAAATATTTTTTCTAAATTTAATTAAGAAACTAAATCAATGAATAATTTTTTTGCTATTACAACTAATATTTTTTTCAATTCAAACGTTTCCCTATTGGTCGTGAAAATTTTTTTATTTAAACGCCGGTAGGAAGAATTTTGTTTTTTTATAGAAAAGCCCTTCCGGTTAACGGAAGGGCTTTTTTTTTGGAGCATTTATAATAGGGGATTGTATGACAACTAAAATTCAGGACAAAGAAACTAATTTATTTCAAAAAAATATTGAATTGAAATTTTATTGCCCGCTTGTTTCTAAACTCGCTTTAATTATTAATCTATTAATAGTCGTCAATAGTTGTCCGCCATAGAGTTTGAATGGAATATTCAATGCGAATATTATTCAAGCCCTTATCAAGCGGACTCAAACCCGGGACGATAAGGGCTTTTTTTTTGCAATTATGAATGCAATAAAAAAGTGAAGTTTTTCAAAAAATACGGAGGTAAAAAAATGAAAATAACTGGAGCTGAATTAACGATAAAAATCATTGAAAAAATGGGAATAACTCATATAGCGGGAATACCCGGAGGTTCGAATTTGCCGTTATACGACGCATTATCCAAAAGCCGAATAAAACATATTTTAACAAGACATGAACAAGGCGCCGGATTTATCGCGCAGGGCTTCGCGCGTTCAAGCGGAAAACCCGGCGTTTGTTTTGCGACATCCGGACCTGGTATGACAAATCTTATTACCGCCATAGCCGACGCTTATCTTGATTCGGTTCCAATCATAGCGATAACCGGTCAGGTAGCTTCACATTATTTGGGTTCCGACGCTTTTCAGGAAATCGACGCGTATGGATTGACTCTTCCAATTACCAAACATAATTTCTTAATAAAGTCCGTTGAAGAACTGCCGTCTTCTTTGATAGAAGGTTTTAATATTTCAGTTGAAGGCAGACCCGGTCCGGTTTTAATCGATATTCCAAAAGATATTCAGCAAAAAGAGATAAATCTGAAAAATAATTTTTTCGAGAATATCGAGGGCTTAAAAAAAATCAAATCAAAAATTTCAGGCAAAAAATACTTTGCGATAAATAAAATAATAGATAAAATTAATAATGCCAAAAAACCGTTATTGCTGATTGGCGGCGGAATTATTCAGGCGAATGCTTCGGATTTAATTCAAAAATTCGCAAAAAAAATTTCGGTTCCCGTTGTTTCGACATTAATGGGATTGGGCGCTTTTCCCGGCGACGATAAACAATTTTTAGGTATGATAGGAATGCACGGTTCAAATATCGCGAATAAAATGCTGTATCAAACGGATTTACTTATGGCGTTCGGAGTAAGATTTGGCGATAGAGCCACCGGCGCAATTAATAAATTTTGTCCCGGCGCCGAAATAATTCATATTGATATAGACAACTCTGAAATCAATAAATTAAAAAAAACGAATATATATTTAAACGCCGATATAAAACCGGTTTTGGAAATAATTATCTCTGAAATCAAACGGAAAAAAAATACCGGTGCGCAGTATTTTTCCGGCGGTTTAAAAAACAAACCGAACATCAAAAATATCCGCCGCTCCAATCGCATAAATCCCGCTTATTTTATAAAGAAACTCGGTTCTTTTTTAAAACCGGACGATATCGTTGTAACTGACGTTGGTCAGCATCAAATGTGGACGGCTCAACATTATCAGTTTAAAAAACCAAGAACTTTTTTAACGTCGGGCGGTCTTGGGACAATGGGATTCGGACTGCCGGTTGCGATAGGAGCTTCAATTTCAAATCCGGATAAGAAAATCGTTTGCATAACAGGAGACGGCTCTTTTATGATGAATATTCAGGAACTTGCGACGCTTGCCGAATTGAACTGTAATATTTCTGTTTTCATAATGAATAACGGCGGTCTCGGATTAGTTCGTCAACAGCAAGAATTATTTTATAATAAAAATTATTTTGCTTCGAAATTCGCATTGAATCCTGATTTCGCCAAAATTTCGGAAGGGTTCTCGATAAAATCCCGCAAAATATCAAGCCGCAAAAATATCGACAAAATAATTAATGATATTATTAACGATAAAAATCCGGTTTTGGCAAACGTGGAAATCGACGGCGAATACAATGTTTTTCCAATGGTTCCGCCCGGGGCGGCAAATTCTAAAATGATAGGAGGAAACCAAAATGAACAGTAAAAAAAAAATTCGGATTATTATGTTTTTACAAAAAGGAAACCGGATTCTTTATAAGATTTCCGGGCTTATTGCAAGATTGGGTTTCAGCATACAAGAATTCAATTTTACAGCAGAAACAAATTCGCGATTTTGTAAAATATCGATATCCGTTCAAAATGAAAACAGAATAGACTTTCTCATTAAACGGCTTAGAAATCTGTATGAAATGAAAAAAATTCAAATTCTATAAGACTACTGTATCGTTCTAAAAATAACATTAAAAACGATTATTTGTCAATATTGTAAATTTCGCCTTTATAAGCAAAATTTAATTCAAGTTATTTTTAGAACGATATACTACTAAGCGCGAAAAACTGGAAAAGTTATTAATCTTATCAAATTTTTAATGTAATACTTTTCAGATGAAATTCGGCTTATGGATAAATGCAACGGTTTAATTTATAAATCAGGTTATGCCGTTGCATTTATTGTTTCTATAGTTTCGCCTTCTTCAATATTTATCTTTAAATAATATCCGCCCCATTTTTGAAGTTTATTCAATACCATAAATTTTACGGGAATATCGCTATTCAATTCAGGATACTCTTTTTTCGACAGTCTTTTTATTCGTAAAATGTGATTATGTCCGCAAATTACTCTGTCCGCTTTAATATCATTTATCCTTTTACAAATTTTTTTCAGCGAGATAGAAAGATTAATAGGTTTTTGAGCGGCGTTTTTTAAAATGCTCAAAATTCTGAATTGCCTGATTATCCTTACGGCTGCAAACTTTGGAATTATCATTGTTAATATCTTTACCGCTATGCTCCGGCTGAATTTTCTCCACAGCAAATACGATATGTCCTTGGAACAATATATGTCTCCGTGAACAAGATAATACGAATGATTGCCGGCTTTTATCAATATATCGTCGCCTAAAACTTTTATTCCGGCGGCTTTTTCAAATCTCTTTCCCGCAATAAAATCTCTGTTTCCTTTTATCAAATAGACGCGGTAATTATTTTGGATTATAATCTCTTTTATTTTTTTTAATACCGGATAATCGTCCGCCAAATCATACAAAGGATTTTCAAACCAGAAATCCACAAAATCTCCGAGTATAATCAAACAAGATTTCGGGGTTAAAACTATTTTTGAAAGAAATGATAAAAAATGAGAATTTACTTCGTGATTTTTTTTATTCAAATGCGTATCGGCAATCAAATAAAAGGTTTCAAATTCGTCAAATTGAATATTCATTTTCCAAATCTGAAATACCTGTATTGATTTTCCGTATCGCTTTCATTCTGCAGCGTTATTTTTACGGCTTCTCCGTCGCTTAAAAATTCTATGTTTCCATTTATATCGGTTCTGAAAAGCTGGGCTCCTATTTTTTTTATTTTATCGAGCGTCGGCTGGTGCGGATGTTTAAAATGATTATTTTTCCCGCACATCGCCACAGCGTATTTAGGAGCGACCGCAGTCAGGAATTCGTCGGAACTGGAAGATCTCGACCCGTGATGACCGAGTTTTAAAACGTCGGCTTTTAATTTCTGATTCTCGAATAAGACTATTTTTTCGACATCCGATTCCATATCTCCGGTTAATAAAAACGCGATTTTAATAAATTCAAGTTTCAAAACAAGCGAAGAATTATTAGCATGAAGAATCTTTTCCGGAACGCTATGCGCAACGTTTAAAACTTTTGCAAACACGTTTTCATCAAATTGAAATTCCTCGTTTTTTTCAGGAATGCAATATTCGATATTTTTTTCTTTGACTGCGTTTAAAATCCATAAATATTGTTTATTTGTGGATTTAAACCCCGTGTCGATGAATGTTTTGACTTTTAATTTTTTTAGTATTGCAGGCATACCGCCGAGATGATCCGCGTGAGGATGCGTTAAAATCAGATAATCTATTTCCGTAATATCGTATTGTTTTAAATAATCAATTATTTTTTGACCGTTGCTTCTTCTTGCTCCGTCGTTTGTAGGTCCGGCGTCAATCACAATTACCTTTTTGTTTGGGGTTATTATAACAATTCCATCGCCTTGACCTACGTCGATAAAAGACGTAAGCAGCATTCCGGGCTGCCATAATTGGCTGGGCAAAGAAGCTATATTGCGAACGTTTTTGGTTTGATTAAAATAAAAAAAACAGCCGATTATTAACGCAATCAGAAATGCGATTATCGAATTGGCAAATTTTATATTCTTTTCTTGAATATGAAACAAATTGCCGGTTTTTTCAATGTTCATTTTTATTCAGTTTTTTTAATATTATTTTTTTTTAAACAATTTGCTGAAAAAAGACGCCCCTTTATTTTTTGATTGCCCGTTTGCGTTTGCGGCGTCTATTTTTTCTTTTTTTGAAGCGTAACATTCTTTACAGTAATGTTTATCGCCTATTTTGACAAGACACTCGTCGCAGTAATCGTATCCGCATTCCGGACACATTAAAAAAGATTCTTTTGACGGATGATTTTTACAAGGAAAATTTATTTTAACTTCGGTTTTTTTTGGTTCCTGCGCCGGCTCTGTTCCGGAAGGTTTATTATTAACGGCTTTTTCTTCCGCCAAAACGGTTTGGAGTTCGGTTTTGGTCTCGTCTAAAACAATATTTTCATTATCCGGCTTCTGAACTATCTCAGATTGTTTTTGAATTTCGGCAAATACCGGATGCGTTGAAAACGCCATCCACTGATTTGTTTCAACGTCAAATATATAATCTTCGGGTTTGATTTCAGATCCGGCGAATTTTTGTTTTATAATTTCGATTGTATAAGGTTCAGTCTGCGCTTCATTTATATAAAAAAAGTAGGTCGGTTGAAACTTATTCTTAAATTCTTCTTTTTGTCCCAACAATACCCAATTCTGACTTTCATTATCGAAAATATAAGTATTAGAATTAATGCTTCCGCTATTAATAAATTCTTCAATCTGACTGGAAGTATAAGGTCCTTCCTGTTTATCGTTTATATATAAAAACCAATCGCTCATAAATTTATTATATTTCCTTAATTAAATTTTGTCAAATTGTTTATTTTTTAAATTTACCGGCGTTCAATCTTTAAAAAAAGAAACGGCTTTAGCTTTATAAGCGAGCAAATCAGTAGCCAATTCGGCTCCGGTTTTATTCAAATGACCCGCGTCAAAAAACATAAAATCTTCAAAATTATAATTGTTTTCAAAATTCAAATCCCAAAAAGCGACGTCGTATTTTTTTGTAAAAAAAGCGATTTGTTCATTATATATTTTTGAAACCTTCGACTCAAATGCGGCTTCTAATTTTTTTTCAACCGGCATTCTAAAAAAAGCTAGTTTAATTCCCGATTTTTTACACAGCGAAATTATGCGTTCTAAAAAAAAGAGTTCCGCTTTTGATAATTTGTATTTTTTATTTTTCGATAAAAACACGTTAAATACGCTTTTTAATGTTTCCGAATCGGCTCTTGAATCGTCAAAATTTTTATTGGTTCCATTGTCGGTATATTCAACGTCGTCTATCACAATGCTTTTCTTCTGCGTAAATTTTTCTAAAAACCATGATAATTTTCTGTCTTTATACCGGTATAAAGGAAATAATTTTGCCATTACAAAAGCCGCCTTTGTTTCATTGGGCGGATACCAAAAAAACTTTAACAGTAATTTCTTTTCGCCGAAACTGTCAAGCTGAGATAATAAAGAAAGATTTCCTTCTTCTGAAATATTAAATCCGAAATAATCCAAATTAACTAAAACCCATTTAATATTATTTTTCGATTGCAAAGCTTTTTTAAGAATCAAATATAAAATATGAGGTTGAGCGGCTTTAACTCCGAAATTAAAAGCATTAATTTTTTTTTGCGAAACAATATTATTTGCTTCTGTTTCAGAACTAATCAATTGATTGGTTATAATCTCATTAAACCGTTCGGTTATTACGCCTCTCATAACGCGCGAACTTCCAAGAATCAATGCGTCAAATTTTTCCGGATTTTTTTTATAACAATCAAATTTAATTTCTAAAGTTTGTTTCTCCGGAATATAGAAAACCGAAAAAATATAATTCGCGGCTATAAATAAAATAAAAGCCGCAAAAAGACAAGAAAATCCTTTTATAAAAGTAGAAACATTCATTTTTTAAAACTGAAAATAAATAAATTCTTGACTTACTCTCGATAATAATACGAGAAGAACCAATGCTGAAAAATAAAATAAAATCGCAAAAATTTTATTATTCAGCAGATTCTGAATTCTTTTTTCAAAAATTATATAAAAAATATAATAAAATATAAGAAATATAAATAAAACTAAACTCATCGACCTGCCGAAAAATAATCCGTTTGAATTAATAAATAACATTTTTTTGATAATGCTAATTGAAGAACTCAACGATTCGGCTCTAAAAAAAACCCAGCTTACGCACACAAGATGAAAATTAAGAATTATTAAAATAAGTTTTTCGCCTATAAAGTCAATCTTTCTGATTTTTTCAAAAAATTTCGAGTATTCAACATATCTTGTTATTGATAATATTATTCCAAGATATAATCCCCATATCACAAAATTCCAGCTCGCGCCATGCCATAACCCTCCTAATATCATCGTTAAAAGAAGGTTTCTATAAACCTTTAATTTCGAACATCTGGAACCGCCCAACGAAATATAAAGATAATCTCTAAGCCATGTAGATAAAGTTATATGCCATCGTCTCCAAAACTCCCGCATATTATGCGCTTTATAAGGTATATCGAAATTTTTCGGCAGATTAAATCCAAGAAGACGCGCGCATCCTATGGCTATATCGCAGTATCCTGAAAAATCAAAATATATCTGAAAAGCAAAAGCGTATACTCCAATCCATGCCGATACGCTGTTATATTGGAGCGGAGCGGAAAAAAAATCCTCCACAAGTTTCGATATGTTATCGGCAAACAAAACTTTTTTTATCAATCCGGTAAAAATCAAATTTAATCCGCTATGGATATCCTCGGAATTAATTCTTTTTACAGGATTTATCTGTTCTAAAAATTCAGAAGCTCTAACTATTGGTCCCGCTATGAGTTGAGGAAAAAAAGAAATATATAGAAAAAAATCCGCTAAATTCTTCGCTGTTTTTTTCTCGCCTCTATATACGTCCAAAGTATAACTCATTGTTTGAAAAGTATAAAAAGAAATTCCAAGCGGCAGGATAATATTCCAAACAGGACAGGAATAATCAATGTTTAAAAAATTAAAAAATGAATTTGCGTTTTCAAAAAGAAAATTCGTATATTTAAAAAATCCGAGCAGTCCCAAATTAACTATAAGACTTATTAAAACGTATATTTTTTTTCTTGACGTCGATTCCGAGCGTAAAATTGCGGCGCTGCAATAATAATCCACATACGCCGATATAAATAATAAAGATACAAAAGGAACGCTCCAACTCATATAAAATAAAACGCTTGAAGCAATCAGCAGATATTTTCTATATTTATGGGGAATTATCCAATATAAAACAAAAACTAAAATAAAAAAAAAGGTAAATTCAAGACTGTTAAAAAGCATAACAAAGAAGAATAAAAAACTAAATGCGGCGTTTTTTAGAAATAATATTTTATTAAACCCAAATGCATTATTTGGGTTTAACCGCGACCGCGTCGATTTTGTTGCGCGGCCGCGGAGTCTCTAAAATTTCAAATTTAAACGACGGCTTTATAAAATTTAAAATTAAAAATAAAAACAACCTTTATCGATTATTTTTTTCTTGGAGTTCCGGCTTTGAATAAATCCATCAAAGCTCCCGACGGATCTCTGAATTTTGATAATAATATCATAGCGGCAATAACAAAAGGCTTATAGCTCGCTTCTTTATACGTATCGATTCTGTATCTGTCAAAAACTGTAGCCGCGACTTCTCCGGCTTTGCAGGAAACGTCCGTAATATCAGCCGGCAAGCAGTGCATATACAAAGCTTTTCCATTTTTTGTGAGTTTCATTTTTTTCTCGTCGCATTCCCAGCTTTTGAATTTCGAATTATTTTCAAGACATTTTTTTTCAAGGGCTTTCAAACCGGCGTCGTCGTTATTTTTTAATAAAACCACGCGTTCTTCCATAACTTTAAAAGGCGCCCAGCTTTTCGGATAAACAATATCCGCTCCTTTAAAAGCGTCTTCCATACTATTTACGATCTTAAAAGAACCGCCGGATTCTTTTGCGTTCTTTTTAGCTATATTAATCGTATCCGGCAATAAATCATATCCTTCCGGATAGCCGAGAGAAACGTCCATTCCAAGTCTGGTCATTAAACCTATTATACCCTGAGGAACCGATAAGGGTTTTCCATAACTCGGCGAATACGCCCAGGTCATAGCTATTTTTTTTCCTTTCAAATTATCTAACGAACCGAAATATTCTTTCAACCAGCATAAATCCGCCATTGTCTGAGTCGGATGGTCTATGTCGCATTGCAAATTTACTATTGTCGGTCTCTGGTTTAAAACCCCGTTTTTATATCCGTCGTCAAGGGCTTCTCCTACTTCTTTCATATAACTGTTCCCTTCGCCTATGAACATATCATGACGAATTCCTATAGCTTCGGATAAAAACGAAATCATATTCGCCGTTTCACGCACAGTTTCTCCGTGAGCTATCTGAGATTTGCCTTCGTCCAAATCCATTAAAGTCAATCCTAACAGATTTAACGCTGAAACAAATGAAAATCTCGTTCTTGTAGAATTATCTTTAAAAACTGAAATCCCAAGACCTGATTCGAATAATTTTGTCGAAATATTATTTTCATGGAAAGCCTTTAATAATCCGGCGGTTTCAAGCGTAGCCTTGATATCCTCGAATGATTTTTCCCAAGTCAATAAAAAATCTTTCCCGAACATCTGAAAATTCATAGCTTCAAGATTTTTCAAATGCTCAATAATATCGCTTTTTTTCATAAAAATATTTCCTCCTGAATTTATTGTAAATATCAATTTTTTTTTTTTGATTCTATATTTGATTTAAAAAAAATTCAATTTATTATTTCATTTTGTCTCAAAAAATTGAAATGCTTTTTACTGTGAACGCTTAGTTTTAAATATTTTTACGGATTATCTCAAATTTATAAAACTCATTATACGCTAATTTTTAATTATAAATATTTAGGTTAAAAACTTAATCAGTCCCAAAGAACAAATATTTTTCGCAAGTTACAAAACCCCAAACAAAC
>DAINAU010000111.1:0-14533 GCA_036733285.1 bacterium | reverse complement strand
AATTCTTTGTATTGCTCAAATAAAGTAGGGATTTTATCTTCCGGAAAAGTCATAAGGGGCTGCTCAATAATTAAATGGAATAGTTTATTCTTAATAGTAACATAATTAATAAATAAAAAAAATATACTTATCTTTAAAACGCAATAAAAACATTGAATAAAATAAATAAATACAATTTGACAAAGTGAAGTTGTAATGTTATAATTACGAATTAAAGTAATTTTATTTCGCAATGGCAACAAAACAATGAGAAAAATTAGTTATATTTCAAAAAATTTGTATAAATTATTTATTCAAAAAAATATTATAACAATTAATGATATAATAGAAGAATTAGGCACAAAAGTAAAAATGACTATATTTAGAAAATTAAAAGAATTAAGCTATACTACGAGTTATTCGCACGCAGGCAAATATTACGTATTAAATGAAAGAGCGAAATATAATGAATATGGAATATGGCAATTAAATAATATATTATTTTCAATAAAAGGAACACTTTCTAATACATTGCAAAACTTAATAGAAGTATCAAAAAGCGGATATTATGCGTACGAATTAACCAATATAGTAAAGATAAAAGTTGAAGATTCGCTTTATAATCTATATGTAACAAAAAAGATTAATAGACATGAAATAAATGGAAAATACTTATATTTATCAAAAACAAATTATGCGGAACAATATAGCGAGCGACAAAAATTGATAAACAAAAAAGAAAATAATAAAATAAGCGTTAATTATTCCGCGTCAGAATTTGAAAGGTATTTAAAAGTTTTTTTATCAACATTAAATGAAAAACAACGTCGGCTTTATGTTGGCTTTGAATCAATGAAAATCGGCTATGGCGGGGATAAAAAAATATCTAAAATTACCGGAATAGATGTAAAGACTATTGCTGCCGGTAGAAACGAACTTTTAAATAATAATATAAATTCAGAAAGAATTAGAAAAGAGGGTGCCGGACGGCATTCTATTAAAAAAAAACAAAAGTCGAGTTTGAACTTGAAGAATTAATGAATGAAGCCGGAGCCGGAACGCCAATGACTAATTTAAAATGGTCTCGAAAAAGTATGCGCAGTATTAGCGAAGAACTAAAAAATAAAAATATTGAAATTTGTCCGAATACAGTTGGCGCATTATTAAAAGATAAGGGCTATTCGTTAAAAGTTAATCGTAAAACAATAGCTGAAACGCAGCATCCGGATAGAAATTTACAGTTTGAAATTATTTCTGAAAAGAAAAAAGAATTTATTAAAAAAGGCGAACCGATTATTTGCGTTGATAGTAAAAAAAAAGAATTGATAGGTAATTTTAAAAATCATGGACAAACATGGCGTAGAGAATCAGATAATGTATTAAATCATGATTTTCGTTCTTGCGCAACGGGTATTGCAAATCCATATGGAATTTATGATTATATCGCAAATAAAGGAATGATTGTAATTGGAACTTCGTATGACACGCCTGAATTTGCAGTTGAATCAATAGAACTATGGTTGAATTCATATGGATTAAAACAGTATCCTCGTATAAAAAAACTTTTAATATTATGCGATGCGGGCGGAAGTAACGGTTATCGTTCACGAGTTTGGAAATATGAATTGTATCAAAAAATTTGTCAGGTATACGGAATTACAATACAGGTTTGTCACTATCCATCCGGCGCGTCAAAATGGAATCCGGCCGACCACAGACTTTTTAGTTTTATAAGTATGAATTGGGTTGGAATTTCTTTGCGTTCATATGATATTATGATGAACTATATTGAAAATACTAAAACTAAACAAGGACTTACCGTTCAGGCAATTTTACAAAATAAAATTTATGAGAAGGGAATAAAAATTGACGATTCAAATATGAGTAATATTAATATTAAAAATTATAATTATTTACCTCAATGGAATTATAAAATTTCAAATTAGTTGATATGAAGAATTCCAAGTTATTTTTGAGTGCTGACTAAGTTTTATGTTGTTTTATTACAATGAAAACGGCGAGTTCGTAGTTTTTAGAGATTTTAATTCTCTTAGCGATTTCTTTCGATATATTTTTACTAATTTAGTTGCCGAATCAGTATCGGCTGATGATATGAATTCGTTAAAATACGCGATTCTTATAGAACCTAAAACGGCGTAAAATTTTGGCTTTTCGGGATTAATGATTTTTTATAATTTCCTTTTGATTTTTGCTGGGGTTTTTTGTCTTTATTTCCCTGATTTTTAGAGTTGTTTCTTTTTATAAAATTTTATTTTTTTTGATTTTTTTATTGGTTTCGACTTTTGCTGCCGGCTTTTTTTTACCTAAAGCATTATTTTTATCGGACTTTTATTTTACTCGTCGATTTTGCATCATACATTTCTGATATTTTAAATTATTGTTTTTTTTTAATTTTCATATATTATTTCAAATAATTTATTGCTATTTAAGGGGGATATTTGATGAAAAATTATTTTATTAAGTTTATAGCGTTAACGTTATTCGTATTTCTAATATCAAGCTGTAATTCTAATAAACCGGCGGAAGAACCCGAATCTCAAGCGGCTCCTGCAACGGAGAATAGCGGCGTTACAGAGCGGACTCAATTAAAATCGCAGACTGAAACCGCGTTGACAGAATTATCAATCGCGTTAAAAGACAAGCAAATCGACCAAAAAGATATGTATCCGGTTTTAAAAAATTTCATAGAAAAAAATCCCGGCATAATTGGTTCGGCTTTTGCATTTTCTCCCAAAGAAGAAAACGGAACTCAAATAAAAACTTGTCCTTACGTTTATAAATCAAACGGAACCATTATGGAAAAAGATTTAATCAATTCATACGATTACGCCGCGCAAAAATGGTTTGCGGAACCGGTTAGTTTGGGTCAGTCCAAATGGAGCGAACCTTATTTTGACGACGGCGGAGCCGGAGTCAATATGATAACCTATTCGATTCCGGTTTATACTGCTGACAAAAAACTTATAGGCGTATTAACTGCGGATTTATTAAACCAATAAATCGCATTGCATCTTTTAAGCGATTTTTTAAACAAATAAATTATTATTAAAAAAAGGCTGTTGGATTATATATGAAAGTATTAGTTATCGGCGGAGCCGGTTATATTGGAAGCCATATCTGCGCGGATTTAATAAAAGAAGGATATGACGTTACTGTTTTTGATAATATGTCAAAAGGAGATATGTCGAATATATTTCCGGAGGAAAAATTTATTAAAGGGGACATATTAAACGATTCGGAGCTTGAAGCCGCAATGAAATCCGAACGTTTTGAAGCGGTATTTCATTTTGCCGCTTTTAAAGCCGCCGGAGAATCAATGAAGATTCCGGAAAAATATTCAGTCAATAATTTAATAGGTTCGTTAAATATATTGAACAAAATGATTCGATATAAAATTCCCATAATAATTTTTTCTTCATCCGCGGCGGTTTACGGAGAACCCGATTATGTTCCAATAGATGAAAACCATAAATTAAATCCGGAGAATTATTACGGTTATACGAAACTTGCCATTGAAGAAAATATAAGATGGTATTCAAAATTAAAAGGGATAAAATACGGCGTTTTAAGGTATTTCAACGCCGCCGGTTATGACGTTAAAAACAGAATTGCCGCGATAGAAAAAGACTGCACTAATTTAATACCCGTAGCTATGGAAGCTCTATTCGGATTAAGAAAAATATTGCCGGTGTATGGAAACGATTACAATACAGCCGACGGTTCCTGCATACGCGATTTTATACACGTGAACGATCTTGCGTCGGCGCATCTGAAAGCGTTGAGTTATGTTAAATCAAAAAACGAGAATCTGCTTGTTAATCTTGGACAGAACAACGGAACCTCTGTTTTTGAGGTTATTAATACAATCGAAAGAATAACCGGACAAAACCTGAAATATGAAATATGCGGAAGAAGATTAGGAGATCCGGCGAATGTAATAGCGTCCAACAAACTCGCGTTTCAAAAATTAAATTGGTCTCCGGAATATAGCGATATAAAAACAATAGTGGAAACAACGTATAACGTTTATAAAAAAAAGATTGTAAAATAAATGGATATGATATAAAATAAAAGGTTAAAAGTTGATAATAAAAATTTTTATTATGGAATAATAAATTTCAGGAGGTTTTGATTAAATGAGCAGACAATATTTATTTACTTCGGAATCAGTCAGCGAAGGGCATCCGGACAAGGTTGCGGATCAGATATCGGACGGGATACTCGACGCGATATATGCGCAGGATCCAAAAAGCAGAGTGGCTTGCGAGACTCTTATAACTACGGGACTAATAACGATAGCCGGAGAGATTACCACAAATGCAATCGTGGATTATCAGAATGTGGCGAGAACTGTTGTTAAAAATATCGGGTATACCGGAAAAGAATACGGATTTGACTGCGAAGCTGGCGGAGTTATTATAGCGCTTGACAAACAGTCGCCGGATATATCTCAGGGAGTAACAGAAGGACAGGGGCTTCATAAAGAACAAGGCGCCGGAGATCAAGGTATGATGTTCGGTTATGCGAACAGCGACACGGAAGAGTTAATGCCGGCTCCGATAATGTATGCGCACAAATTATTAATTAAACTTGCGGAATTGAGAAAATCGAAAAAACTTCCGTATGTAGGACCGGACAGCAAATCTCAGGTTACTTGTTTATATGACGGAAGAAAACTTGTTAAAATCGATACGGTTGTAATATCGACTCAACATCTGCCTTCTGTTTCTTTGTCAAAATTAAAAAAAGAGATAGAAGAAAAAGTTATAAGACAGGTATTGCCGAAAAAATTAATTGACAACAAATTAAAAGTGCATGTTAATCCGACCGGAAGATTTGTAGTAGGCGGACCTAACGGCGACTGCGGACTTACCGGAAGAAAAATTATTGTAGACACTTACGGCGGCAAAGGAAGACACGGCGGCGGAGCGTTTTCCGGAAAGGATCCTTCAAAAGTCGACAGATCCGCGGCATATATGGGCAGATATATAGCGAAAAACATAGTCGCGGCAGGATTAGCCGAAGAATGCGAAATACAACTTGCTTACGCAATAGGCGTGGCGAAACCGGTATCGGTTTATGTCAATACGTTCGGCACTGGGAAAATCGATGAAAATATTATTGAAAAAGCGGTTATGGGAATATTTGACACAACGCCAAAAGGAATTATAACCGCGCTTGATTTAAGAAAACCGATTTATTTAAAAACCGCGTCTTACGGACATTTTGGACGAAATATTTTCAGTTGGGAAAAAACCAACAAAGCGGCTGAATTAAAAAAATTATTGAAAAAATAGTTTGTATTCGGACATATTTTTTATAGAATAGCAACAAATTATACTGTTCGGCTGATGTAATAAAACCGTTAAAACGGTTTGAAAAAAGGGTTTGTTTTTTATTGACCCCGCAATTAATTGCGGGGTCAATAAAAAAATATCAAGAAAATAAAACCGTTTTAACGGTTTTTTAAAACGCGCCTGAACAGTAACCAAAAAAATAATCGTATAAAAAGAAGCTATAGACAAGTGTATAAGCACGGCGAATTTTTATTTAAATCATCGTTTGAAACATGGGTGGCATATCCGATAATTTTTGCGACCACCGTGTTTTTAACCTATTCCGGAATGTTCACCGCGTCGGCGTATACGCTTCCGTTATTCGCTCCGTTTGGAGTGTTCGCTCCATTGTTGCTTGCGGTCAAATTAGGCGAATTTGAACGCGGCGTTAAACATTTAATATTTTGGGGAGTTATCTTTAGCGGAGCGATTTTTTTTTTAACATTATACGACGAGCCCACGGTTAAACTCACGGTAATTCAATCCGCTCCTTTTTCAAACGAAAAATTCACGTGGATAAAATACGGAACCGGTTTTACATTCAAAAACTATTTCAATTCGACAATAATACAGTTCTTCATAGTTTGCATATCATCATTAGTTAGCGGCGGAATTATCGGACTGCTTATTGTATCAAGAGAACTTTCTAAAATGGGTTATTACATAGGACTTCTTAATTATTACAGCGACGATTCTTTTGTGACTTCGGTAATAGCATGGGAAATCTGGACTGTTTTCAAACTCATCGGTTTTTTATATTGTATAATGTCGTTATCAAGTTATTTTTTATACTGGATAATGGATTTTGAACTTGAAAAAAGAAAGATAATGAAATATTTTATTATTGGAATTTTGATGGTTTTCAGTTCGATTGTTTTCTGGAGTATTTTTGAAAAACCCACTCAAAATATTTTAAACAAATGCGCGGCAAATAATGTTCCTGTTTCAAAATTGCCGCCTGATGAAGAAACCACTGATTTTAAATTTTAATAATTATTTATTATGATTCCCGCTATAATTATAATAATTTTAATAATCGTTTTTTGCATATTTTTAAACATATTAATAATTTATCATATAGTCACTTCAAAGCGCAATCACATAGCGGAAGCTCTCTGGATATTTACCGTGGTCATATTCCCCGTAGCCGGAGCTTTGTTTTATCTTGCATTTGGGATGACTCTTTTAAAACGCAAAATCAAGAAATATAAAAATTCGGCGAAACTGATAAATCAAATCCTTGTTTCGCAAATGACCGAAAAACAGCTGAAAACCGCTAATTCTCTACTTTCAGTTTATAAAAAAATAGTAAAATCAAACGCTTTACTCGATTCTTTGGAACAATACCCCCCGTCGTTTGGAAACGATATAAAATTTCTTCTTGCGGGAAACGAAGCGTATCCTGAAATGCTTGAAAGTATTTATTCCGCTAAAGATTTTATTTGTATGCAATCCTATATTTATGCCGGCGATGAAATAGGAACCGAATTCAAAGAAGCTTTGAAGTCGAAGGCAAAATCCGGCGTGGAAGTAAGAATATTATACGATCCGATAGGTTCAATAAAAACGCCTTCGCGATTCTGGACTGATTTAAAAAAGTCCGGAGCAAAAGTAAGTTCTTTCGGCGGCATTAATATTTTAAAAAGAAATTTAAAACTCAATTTCAGAAACCATAGAAAAAATCTTATAATCGACGGCAAAACCGCTTACAGCGGAGGTTTAAACATACATAATGAAAATTATAAAAAATATTGCGGCAGCAAACATTGTTTTGTTCACGATTATCATTTTAAAATCAAAGGACCCTCGTTATCAGATTTTCAATCCGTATTTTCAACAGATTGGCTGTTTGCGACCAACGAGGTTTTGAACGACATAAAATATTATCCTTTTAACGAATCCGCCGGAAATTCGATAATAAGAGTTATCGACAGTTCGCCTATTGCAAATTATAAAGCGTTTTCGATGACTTTATTCGGAGCTATTATGCGAGCAGAAAAAAAAGCTGATATAATAAGCCCGTATTTTTATCCGGAACCCGAAATAATATCGGCGCTAAAATACGCCGGATTATCCGGCGTGGAAGTAAATATTATAATACCAAAACATAACGAGCACAAGATAGTCGAATACGCTTCTAAAAGTTTATATAACGAATTGCTGCAAAGCAATATAAATATTTACGAACGTGAATTGCCGTTCATTCACTCCAAATCAATAGTAATAGACGGAGAATGGGCGATACTCGGCTCTGGAAATATGGATTATTTATCGCTGCGTTCAAATTACGAACTTTGTTTTGAAGTGATAGGCGTAGATATTATTAACAAATTGAAGGATATGTTCGAGTTTGAAAAAAAAAATTCTGAAAATGTTTCGCCGAAATCGGCGGCGGACAATTCGAGGCTTATAAATTTCAGAAATAATTTTTGCGCTTTGTTTGCGCCAATGCTTTAACTTGAAAACCCGATTCGAATTAATAAAATTGATGAAAGTATGGAAAAACATTGAGCTTTAACCCTAAAACCGCATAAAGATTTTGAAAAATTGTTCAGACAGCATAGAATACTTGTTTCAGACAATTTTCAAAATCTTAAAAACCCACCAAAAAGTTTTCGGGTTTTTAGAAGTTTTAACAAGCATACGTCTATGTTTTGAAAAACTTCACTTAACGTTTAATGAGCTATCCTGGTTTAACGCTTTTTTAAAAGCGCTAAATTTTCGGTTTCAGTTTTCAGGTTTTAATATGTCTAACATTATCCTGGGGAAAATGTGAAAAAATATATAAACGTAAATACTGGCGAAGCGGCTTACGGCGGAAAAGACTGCGTTTTGATATGCAACGGAATAGGTTCCTGCATAGCCGCCGCCGCGATCGATGAAAAAAATTTTTTTGGTTATCTTGCGCACATAATGCTCCCTGGAAAAGCTCCTGAGAATTATGATTCGCTAAAAACAAAATACGCGGAAAACGCTATTGAAAGATTAATTGAACTAATGAATGAAAATCAAACCGATTTAAAAACAGTAAAGTTTAATTTGATAGGCGCCGGAAATGTTTTGAAAAAAAAAGACGATACGATTTGCGAGGCAAATATTAATTCTACGTTAGAGATTTTAGCTAAACGAAAATTAAATATTGGTCAAAAAATATTAGGAGGAGAGTCAAGACGCGCAGTAAAGATAGACCCCGGAACGAACAAGATTTTTTATTCCGAAGCCGGAGGCGAATATCTTGAGCTCGTATAATCGTTAGCCGGATTTCCGGAAAAGGAATATAGTATCTTATAAATAAATTTCTTGCATTAACGGCAAGAATATTTTTTGAAGCGCTTTGAAACCCATATAAATTACAGCGTCTTAGCGCTTTTGGGGATTATTTCGTTGCATATATATTTTTTTAATTATGAAAATCAGATATTGTTCAATTCAAACCGTATTTTATAGTCCGTATTCATAATTTCTTCGAGCGAGGGATTTGCCGCGTTTTTAAAATTATTCAGTTTATTTTCCACAATATCCGGAATTTGATTGAATCCGATTTTTTTATTCAGAAAAAGATTAACGGCGATTTCGTTTGCGGCATTGAGAACCGCAGGAGCAAGACCTCCTGTTTTTATAGCTTGGTAAGCGAGTTTGAGACATCTGAATTTATTCATATCCGGTTTAAAAAAAGTTAATTTTTCCCGTTCTATCAGATTAAGTTTTGGAAAACTGTTTTTCAATCGTTCCGGAAAAGCGAGCGCGTATTGAATCGGAAGTTTCATATCTGCGGTTCCCATTTGGGCTATAGTGGAACCGTCTTTGAATTCAACCATTGAATGTATTACGCTTTGAGGATGGATAATAACTTTTATATTTTCCGGCGGAATATCAAACAGCCATCTTGCTTCGATAACTTCAAGCCCTTTATTCATCATCGTGGCGGAATCAATAGTTATTTTTTTTCCCATAGACCAATTCGGATGGGCGAGAGCTTGTTCGGGCGTCACTTTTTTAAAGTCAATTTTTTTTGAGAAAAAAGGACCGCCCGACGCTGTGAGAAGAATATTTTCGACGCCCTGTTTATTTTCGTTTTTCAAACATTGAAACACGGCGCTGTGTTCCGAATCGACGGGAATTATTTCCGCCCGGTTTGTTTTAGCGAGATTTCTCAATAATTTTCCAGCTATTACAAGCGGTTCTTTATTTGCTATGGCGATGCGTTTTCCTCTTTTGAGTCCGGAAATAACCGGAGGGAGACCAACGGCTCCAACCACAGCCGCTACCAGAATGTCGTAATCTGCAGTTTCTGTTAATTTTACAAGATTGTCAGTTCCGGAAAAAAAAATTGTTTTTTTAAATTTATTCTTAAGGGCGGCTGCGTCTTTTAAATTCGGGAGCGCAACAAATTCAGGTTTAAATTCGGCGATTTGTTTTGAGAGAAGCGATAGATTGCTGAAACCGGATAAACCCACAACTCGAAATTTTTCTTGGAATTCTTTTATTACGGACAATGCGTTTACTCCAATGGAACCGGTTGAACCTAAAATTACAATTTTTTTCATATTAAATCCAGAATTTTTTCTTTAACGTTAAAATATAAAACTGTAAAAGTAGCAGTATAAAGCAGACTGTCGAGTCTGTCTATTATGCCGCCGTGTCCGGGAAGAATTTCGCTGTAGTTTTTGATATTAGTCGCTCTTTTTATAGCGGACGCGCATAAATCTCCAAGCGGACATATTATGCTTAAAAATAGGGATAAAAGAATTATATCGGAATAATTAATATTTTCAAAATAGAATTTTCTAAACAGCATAGCGTAAATTATCGAAGTTAAAGTTCCGCCAAACGCGCCTTCGACAGTTTTTTTGGGACTTAAAACCGGAGCAAGCTGGCGTTTTCCCATAAAACTTCCGACAAAATAAGCTCCGCTGTCGCAAACCCAACTGAACGACAGCGTAAAAATAATAAGTTTATTGAAAAAACTATGCGAATCGTCTATGCGCGCAAGCAGATTAAAATGCAGTCCGAAAACTCCGAGATATATCAAAGTAAAAAAAAGCAATTTTGTTTTATCGTAAAATTCCGCCGGCGGCAAAAACAAATAATTTGACGTAATAATTATTAAAACCAATCCTGCGAATAAATTAATGTTTAGAATATACTCGTTTTTATAATCGAGATTAACCAGTATAATCAATGCCGCTATAGTAAGTATTTTATTTATTACGCCAACGCCCCGCTTATGGGAATAAATGAATTCAAACGAACCGGCGGCAAGGAGAAATGTTATTAATCCTCTATACCACCATCCGCCAAGACTGATTAAATATAAAACTATTGGAATCAATATTAATGCCACGATTATGCGTTTTAACATTATTCTTTTACGCCTCCGAATCTTCTGTCTCTGTTTTGATAATCAAGTATAGCTTGAACAAATTCTTCCTTTGAAAAATCAGGCCAGAAAGTTTGCGTCACCCAGATTTCAGTATAAGCGAGCTGCCAGAGTAAAAAATTGCTTATCCTCATTTCTCCGCTTGTTCTAATTAATAATTCGGGATCGGGAATATTTTTTGTGTAGAGATTTTCTTTTATTAAATTATCGTCGCAGATTTCCGCGTTTGATTTTAAAATGGCATTTATCGCGTCAATCAGTTCGGCGCGTCCGCTGTAATTCAAGGCGAGATTTAAAGTGAATCCGGTATTTGATTTTGTCAATTCTTTGGCTTTTTCAATATTTTTTTGAATATAATCCGGCAGTTCTTGAATCCTTCCTATTGTTTCGAGTTTAATATTGTTCGCATTCATCTCGTCTATTTCATTTTCAAGAAAACTACGGAGCAGATGCATTAAAACTTTAATTTCTTTTGATGGACGCGACCAGTTTTCAGTGGAAAACGCGTATAAAGTCAACGCCTTTATTTCTTTAAGTTCTCCGCAAATTTCGCAGATTCTGCGAACGGTTTTTATACCTTCGTTATGACCGAAGAATCTCGGAAGCAATTTTGACTTTGCCCATCTTCCGTTGCCGTCCATTATTATTGCAATATGTTTTGGAATGCGCGATTTATCGAGTTTTAAAATTAAATCTTCAAGTTTTAGCATAAAATGTCAAATCGTAAAAATATATTTTCATTACGAGCCAGATTATATAAAAAAGCGAATCTTGTCAAGTTTATAAAATAAAAAAAAGGTTCCGGAATTAAAAAATTCCGAAACCTTCTTAAAATTTATCGTTATAACGTAACAAATCTCCAAAAAATTAGCTGCTTAAACTGCTCAATTGAGATGAAAAATACGAGCTTTGGCTGTTTAAAGTCGCAAGCTGCTGTTCCATTCTTGAAAATTGAGACCTATAAGTTTCTTCGAGAGTTTCAAGACGATCGTTTTGTCTGTCAATATTATCGTTGATAGAATCGATTATCGACTGCAGCGAATTTTTTTCATTGCTTATCATACCGCTTGATCGCGTGATCGGATTCAAGTAGGATTTAATTTGATAAGCTATGCCGCTGTCCGGAATCACTTTTGTTTCAGAGGGATTTGATTTTTTATATCCGAAAAGAAGCTGAACCTGATCCGGATTTGATTCGATAGCGGCCTGCAATTTGTTTTCGTCGATAACAAGATGATTTGCGTCTGAAGAACCGTAAGCTCCAAGCGATATTCCTATTTCGCTCAACATTGAGTATTGACCGGAGCTTCTTAACTCGGAATAAGACAGCATTGTTTTGGAATTTAAATTATAACTGATATCGGTTACTAAAAAATTTCCGGCTAAAGGACCGCGCGAAGAAGAATCGTCGCTTTTTGAAGCTAAAGTCGAAACTGTCGTAAGTTTGGTCTGTTCTTTTATAAAATCCTGAACGTCGTTATATTTCTTTACAAAATCTTTAATTTGATTCGCTATTGCGTCCGTGTTTTTTTTGATTACAACAGTAGCGTCGCCATCGTTTAAAAAATTAATATTAGTTCCGTTTATAGTGTAAGAATTACCGGTAGGATTAATTGAAACTCCATTAAGTTTAGCCGAAGTCGAGGTTCCGCTGAAAAAATTCGCATTATTTGCCGGCGCGGCAACCGCTCCTATATTTTTATTCGATAATCCTAAAGTATCCGCGATTCCAAGGTCGTCGTCGCCGCCGCCGTTGACGTCGGTGGTAATATCGATAAAATAATCGCCGGCTTCGTTTGCCGTCAATACGAATTTACCGGTAGCCGAAGAATCCTCATCGTAAAAAGCCGTAACGCCTACGCTTGAACGGTTGATTTTTGTTATTAAAGTATTTAACGTGTCCGTAGTCGTGTTAAATTCAATTTGTGAAGATTTTACTTCCGAACCGTCAACTTTATTTCTTAAAACTATTTTGAATTTTCCGGTTCCGGAACCTGTTAATGCGGAAGAAAAATCGCTGTCGTCGCTCAGTTCTTTTAATGTTTTTGTCGACCCTTTTATTGAATTTGCCGCTATATCGGAAGAAGATTTATTATACGCTTGTTCTCCTAAAATTATATCAGTGAATTTATAAGAGCCTTCGGACGCTACGCTGCTTGCAGTCGCCGATATAATAGACGTATCGCTGACATTGGCGCTTTTTACAGACCAAGACGACGCCGTCAATAAAGTTTCCGAAGAACTTTTTAATGCTAATAATTTTGTGTTGAAATTCTCAAAAGCTGTTTTTTGCGTGGCGTATTTATCTCTACGCTCTTCTAATTTTGTGATAGGAGCTTTTGCTACTTCTATTAATTGGCTTATTATAGAATCAGTATCTAATCCGCTTAATCCGCCTACTGAAATTCCCATAATTAATCCCTCCCTGGTTTTTAATTATCAAGACGAATAATATCGTCGTTAATATATTATATCGGCAGAAATCGGAAAAACTTTAATTAATTTTCAATATTTTTTATAATTCGGGGAATTTATAGGTTAAAGACAATCTGTGAGTATCTCCTAATGAGCCGTAAGGAGAGAAAGCGTAATCCAGAACAAATCTGGATATGTAAAATCCGAGTCCGGCGCTGACTCCGTCTCCAATATCGTTTTCCGAGGTATATCCGCAGCGTAGAGCGAACATTTTATTGAATTTCCATTCAATTCCGCTGCTGAACGACCAGTCGGTATCCCGCGCTTTTACAATGTCGATTCCTGTTATCAATTTATCTTGGTAAAAAATATACGACATTCCAAACCTGAAAGTCTGAGGCGGTTTAAATTTTTCTTTGACAAATTTAATGGATTTTCCGAAATTTTGAGCCGCAAATCCAAACATCAACTTTTCAACGTTCGGCGTATATAAAACTCCAAAATCGAATACGTATCCCGAAGCGCTTTCATCTTCGTATTTTTCATTTATATATTTAAAATTAATTCCGGAAATTATTTTGTCTGAAAATTTTCTGCCGTAAGTCAGCGCTATAGCTTTGTCAGAAGCTTCAGGGTCGGATATTTTTACAGAGTTGACATCCCTGCCTTCTATTTCCCCGTAATCTACGTAAATTAAACTGCCAGCTATCGCCGATTTGTCCGTTAATGGTTGCGCATATCCCAAATATCCGTAATTTATATCGGCAAGCCATTTGTTGTGCATCAGGTTTGCTTCCGGTACCCGAAGATTAATTACTCCTGCTGGATTTCCGTATGTTGCGTTTATTCCGTCGGCTATTGCGGTAAAAGTATTTCCCATTCCGATAGCTCGGGCGCCTACTCCGAGCCGCAAAAATATTGCGCCCACTGTTCCGGCATTATAATCTACTCCCCTGCTATGAGCAATAACAGGGATTAAGATTAAAGATATTATTATGAAAAATTTTCTCATTTATAAATATTATAGAGATAATAAAAAAAAATGCAAGAATATTTTTTTAAATATTTAAGTTAAAATTCAAAGGCGGAGACAGAAATTGTTCCAGTATATTTACAAACTTTTTGTGTGTCATTCCGGTTGTTTATGTGAAAAGTAATTGTTAAACTATATTACGACACTAAAAGTTGCAAAGAGCGCCGAATTTCACATAGCCGTTGTGAAATCAACGGTTAATAAAAAAAATATGAAAACGACCCTGATAATGGTCGAATTTTAAGACAGCATTAAATTCAATCTTCAAGTTTTTTAATACCGCAGGTTTTTTTGCGCTCCGCGCAGATTTTTTGCGCTCCGCGCAGGCTACCTGCGGTTACTTGAAATTAAACCGCGTTCGCGATTGAA
>DAINAU010000110.1:0-14754 GCA_036733285.1 bacterium | reverse complement strand
GAAGAGTATAGTAGAAAATTTAATTTAGATTATACTATATTAAGATACGGTTCGGTTTATGGACCGAATGCTCAAGAAAATAATTGGATTAAAGACATATTAATTCAAGCGCTAAAAAAAAAGAAAATTATCCGTTGTTCAAATGGCGAAGAACTTAGAGAATATATACACGTAGAAGACGCGGCAAAAGCAAGCATTGAAATTTTATCCGAAGAATTTAAAAATGAGAATGTGATTTTGACTGGAAACACGGCGATTAAAATTAAAGATTTATTGACAATGATAAAAGAAATGTTTAATAATGAAATTGAAATTGAATACAGTCCGGAAACGCCTTATGAAGATCATTATGAAATTACGCCATATACATTTAAACCGAAACTCGGGAAAAAATATATAGTAAATCCGCATATAGATTTGGGGCAAGGAATATTGGATTTACTGTATAATTTGAGAGAAGAACAAAAAATTTAGCCGTAGATAAGTAGATTTTATCATAGGAGTAAATAATGGAAATAGGATTGAATAAAATAATGTTGTTTCCTGAAAAGATTAAAGAACTTTTGAATGTTAGCGAGGAGAAAAATGATTTGAGCTATCCGATTAGCGTTGAGTTATCGTTAACAAATATTTGCAACCAGAATTGCGTGTGGTGTTCGGATTATGAATTGAGAAACAGGCTTCCGGGAGTTTTAAAAAAAGAGATTGTTTTTAAACTTATTGACGATTTGAAATCAGGCGGAACCAAAGGAATTACTATTGAAGGCGGCGGAGAACCCACGTTGCATCCGGATTTTTGCGAGATAGTGGAATATATAGTGAAATCAGGAATGTCAGTAGGTATGATAACTAATGGAACAAACTTAAATTATGGTAATTTGATTGATAAGTTTGAATGGATACGGGTAAGTCTTGACGCGAGCGACAGAGAAGAATATTTACAGCTTAAGAAAAAAGATTTTTTTGAAACAGTTATAGCCAATATTGAAAAAATCGCTGAAAAATGCAGTGTTTGCGGAGTCGGCTATATATTGACTCAAGGCAATCTTGATAATCTTGATTCGCTAACTGTAAAATTAAAAAGATTAGGCGTGAAATATATTCATTTCAGACCGGTAATAGATAATCCTGATTTGTTTATTCAGAAAGATTTGAGTTATTTAAAAAAATATGAGAATAAAAATTTTTCAATACTCGACGGAGCTTTTAAAGAAAATTCGGTTCGCGGAAATTTAGAGTTGCCTTGCGTTTCGCATAGCGTAACAAGCGTTATATCAGCAAACGGAGATGTTTTTATTTGCGGCAGATTGAATATATATGATTGGTTGAAACCTATTGGAAATATTTACAATCAATCTTTTAATGAAATATGGAATAGCGATGAACGAATGAAACAATGCAGAATGATATGGAATTCCAATTTTTGCAATAGATGGTGTCCTGAATGTAGAATAACCAAATTTAATATTCTGGTAGCCGATTTAAAGAAGATTGCTACAAAAAATTTTATATAAAGAAAAATGATAAACAATATAAATAAGAATAAATATTTATCTGAAATTAGTTTAAAAAAAAATATTTTTGATAAAAGTGTTTTTCAATTTTTAACTCGATTTCAATCGGAAATTGTAAAACAAAAAAGGATTGCAAAAGATTTTTTGGAAAAAAAAAATTATTGTTCTATCAAATAAATATTTGCGGATCCAAAAAATTATAAAAAGGTATTAATCGCTTTTCAGGGAAGTTTTTTTTATGGAATTAAAGATTTTTTTTGAAAAATTGATGGAAAAAAAAATTCCCTTTGTCCTTATAGGCGGAACGGCGCTGATAACATATGGTTCAAGCAGAGCTACTTTTGATACGGATATAGCAATAAAATTATTTGACGTAGATCGAATAATTAATCTTATATTCGAATTGAAAGGAAAAATTGTAATAGACGTCGATAAAAATGAAAATCCCATTTATGAAAATAGTTTAAATAAGATGAGAAATTTTATAGAAAAAAATAATTGGGGATTTATAAAAGTTTTTTTTTGCGAATTGGAAATTGATATTTTATATGATGTTCCGGTTCCGTTTATGACGCTTTATAATCAAGCAATCGACTTGACTTTTGAAAATTCTAAATCAATTAAAGTTGCAAGTTTAAAACATTTGAAGATAATGAAGGAAAAATCAATTAATAATAGAGATTCAGACGAAAAATCAGATATTGACAAAATAGATTTAAACTTTATTAATAAAAAAATAAAAGAAAATGGCGGTGAAATTTGAATGAAAATTCCTTTCAACGATAATTATAGAAAAAAATATTTTAAAATATTGAATCAGATATTTGATTCAAATATGTGGACTGAAGGCAGGATTTTAAAAGAGTTTGAAGAAAAATTCGGCGAGTATGTCGGGCTTGGCGCAAGGACAATTTCAAACGGAGGTTCGGGATTGCTTGCGATTTATGAGTATATCGGCGTTAGAGGAAAAGAAGTGATTGTTCCGGCAAATACTTTTTGGGCAACGGCTCAAGCCGCAAAATTAGCCGGAGCAAATGTGATTTATGCCGATTGCAATAAGAATGATTTGTGCGTTAGTTATGATGATATTGTAAAAAAAATAACGCCTAATACTAAGGCAATTGTTGTTGTTCATATTGGCGGACATTTTGCTTTTGAAATTGAAAAGATTTCTGAATACTGCAAACAAAAAAATATTTATCTTGTAGAAGACTGCGCTCATTGTCACGGCGCTTGGTGGAATGGAAAAACAGGCGGACATTGGGGATTTGCAGGGAGTTACAGTTTTTACGCTACTAAGACAATGCCGACGGGCGATGGAGGAATGGTGGTAAGTAGAGACAAAGATTTTTTGAAGTGGCTTGAGAAATATAGAAATTACGGTAAGGAAGTAATTGGCGGCAAAGTAGCGTATCCCCTTAAAAATGGATTTAATTACAGGATGCCTGAATTTACATGCGCGCTTGGATTGGCTCAGCTTGAGCAATTGCCTGAGATACTTGAATGGAAAAACAAACTTGCCGAAAAATATGATAAAATTTTTGAAAGACGAATAAAATTTCCTGAAGGTATGAAATCGGGATATTATAAATATATCGTTTTTGATTATAATTTGAAAGAACAAACGGGGCAGGTTTTCGGACCAAATGATTTGGGATATAGAATAGAAGAATTAGATTTTACTTTGGAAAATTCTGAATGGATAACAAAACATCATCAATGCGCGCCTATCTGGTATGGATGGGAGAAGGCGGATAAAAACGCTGAAGAATTAAAAAAAATATTGATTTAGAAAAGGATGCAGTCCAAAGAAATGGAAATTCTTAAAAAAATAATTTGACAATTTATTAGTGTCCTATTAAAAATATTTTTGCAATTTCAGCAAAATTACTTTTAATAAGATAAATAGCTTTTCCGCGAATGCGGCTTAGGCAATGGAAGCAAAGACGTCCGTCGGGCAAAAAAAGTTTTACTATAATTATGAATTTTGAATTAAAATATCAAATAATCACTTCCGTTAAATCCGTTAAATCTGTTTACATCTGTGTTAAGATGTTTTTTAACACTGATTGATTACTGATTCAATAGATTTACACAGATTTTTAATTATTTTTGTTATTTATTGGTTCGAGGTTGGCTTTTTCTATTTTCGTGAACTCGACCCTTTAGAAAAAAAATAATAAAAAATTATCTTGATTTTTTTTTATATTTAAATAAAATACAAAAAATATATTTGGGCGCTTAGCTCAGCTGGGAGAGCATCGGCCTTACAAGCCGGTGGTCGGGGGTTCAAACCCCTCAGCGCCCACCATTTATGCTTTTACTTAAATCTGATTTTTCAATCTATTAAGGCGACGTCGCCAAGCGGTAAGGCAGAGGTCTGCAAAATCTCCACCACCGGTTCAAATCCGGTCGTCGCCTCCATTTTTTTATCCTTAGAATTTACGCGAATTAAAACCGAAAAATATGAGATTTTAACCTCTAATTTAACGAATTATACGAATTTCCTTATGAAAAAATTTTTTCAAAATTGTGAAACGATTTCCGAATATTAAATAAAGCCGAATTTCCGGAAAAGGATTATGAGCAAATTATACGGTTATCCTTTTCCGATGAAATTCGGCTAAGGAATAGTAAATAATAATTCGCCGGAGAAAAATTATTGGTGAACCGCCTGGGAGTCGAACCCAGAACCTACGGATTAAGAGTCCGTTGCTCTGCCAGTTGAGCTAGCGGTCCAATGGAAATAATTAAATAAAAACGTATTATATTTTGAAAAAAAAAAAAGTAAAGGATTAAAATTCAATATAAAAAGTAGCTGCTTATCTAAACCCTTAAAACGGTTTTAATTTTTATATTATTTTTATAAAATACAAATCGTTATTTACTAACCGTTTTAACGGTTTTATTTTATCGGCTGAATATTAACAAAAATTAGAAATTATAATATGAATAAGTTTAAAATTTTAATAACATCATACCCTTTTTGCGATAAAGATAAAACTCCTTTTAAATTATTGAATGATTCCGGATTTATTATTGATAAGTCCGTGATGAACTTGAAACGGAAATTAACTAAAGAAGAATTATTAGAAAGAATTAAAGATGTTGACGCTGTTATTGCCGGAACCGAAAAATATAATGCTGAAATATTGGAAGAAGCAAAAAAACTGAAATTAATTTCGCGACTTGGAATTGGCTTGGACAGCATAGATTTTGCCGAAACTAAAAAACGTAAAATCGCCGTTGCATATACACCTGATGCTCCAAGCAGAGCTGTTGCGGAATTAACATTGGGTTTGATGATAAATGCGGCGCGAAGAGTATTAACCGTAGATAATGATATGCGAAATGGTAAATGGAACCGTTTTGTCGGCGCGGATATTTCAAATAAAATAATTGGAATTATTGGTCTTGGCAGAATAGGAAAACTAATGGTAAAATTTTTAAGACCGTTTGACTGCAGAATATTCGTTAATGATATTGCGCCTGATTATGATTTTATTAAAGAAAACGAATTAGTCTTATGTCCGAAAAATAAAATATACAGATTATCAGACGTTATAACATTACATATACCTTTAACCAAAAAAACTCAAAATATGATAACTTCCAAGCAATTGGAAATAATGAAAAAAAACGCTGTTTTAATCAACGCGTCGCGCGGCGGAATAATAAACGAAGAAGATTTATTTTTTCATTTGACAAATACTTTGGATTTTTATACTGCAATAGACGCGTTTGAAAAAGAACCATATTCGGGAAAATTATGTTCTTTGAAAAATATAATACTTACGCCTCATCTTGGTTCTTGTTCGGAACATAGCCGGTATTTAATGGAAACCGGAGCGGTAAAGAATGTAATAGATTTTTTTTGCGAAATTGAAACAAATCCGAATATTCTATTTTCATAGAATTAACGACAATGAAATCAAGATATATTTTATTATCTCATTCAATAAATAAAAACGTTCCTCTATACGGCGGCGCAGGTCGGATAAAAATTTTCCAAAATAAAAATATTACAAAAGACGATTCCTGCAATACTTTTGAATTATCTTTTTCAAACCATACTGGAACTCACATAGATTGTCCGTATCATTTTGACAATAACGGAAAAAAAATTTGCGATTATAAAATAAGTGATTTTATTTTTTTAAAACCTGTTTTGATTGATATCCATAAAAAAAAAAATGAACCGATCAGCGCAGATGATATTAATATTTTCAAACAAAAAATTAATAATAAAGATATCATTTTGATTAGAACCGGTTTTGAAACATTCAGGAATAAAAAAATATATATTTTTAATAATCCATTTATTTTGCCTGAGGTTTTTGAATTTCTAAAAGAAAAATTTAAATCGGTTAAAGCAGTAGGAATTGATACTATTTCTATTTCAAATATTCAAAATAGAGAGATTGGAAGAAATGCGCATAAATCTGCGTTAAAAACAAAACAAGAAATCTTGCTGATTGAAGATATGAAATTAAGCCCTTTAAAAAAATCTTGCAACTTAAATGAGATTTTAATAGCACCGATTTTTATAGAAGGAGTAGATTCTTCGCCTGCTACGGTTCTTGCAAAAATTAGTTAAAAATATGGTTTGTTTTTTTACAATATTAACTATAATGTTCAATAATTGAACATTGTTTGAGTTTAATTGTTTCGGCGTTAAAATTCGGAGAGTTCATATATATGATAAAAACATTGATAACCGGAGTTACCGGTTTGCTTGGAAGAACTATAGTTTTTGAAAATAAAGAAATTTTAGATATTATAGGAGGATATTATCCTGAAAAAAAATATGAAACTCTAAATAATTTAAAAAATAAATATTTACTTGATATTAGAGATTTGAAAAAAATTAAGGAAATTGTAACTAATGAAAAAATTGAAGTTATAATAAATTGCGCGTCGCTTGCTAATGTCGATTACGTTGAAACGCATAAGGAAGAAGCGTATAACACTAATTATTGCGGAACAAAAAATATAGTAGATTTATGCAAGGAATATAAAATAAAATTAGTTCAAATTTCCTCTAATGCCGTTTATGACGGGAATAATCCTTTGTATAATGAGAATTCAAAAAGAAATCCTATAAATTATTACGGTAATTTAAAAGTAATGGAAGAAGATTATGTAATGACAAATTTAGAAAATTTTGTCATTATCCGACCGATATTGATGTATGGATTGAATGATTCGAATGAACGGGAGAATCCTTTTACTTGGCAGTTGCGAATGCAGAAAGCAAATAATGAAATAAAACTTGTAGATGATATTTTTTGCAATCCGTTGCTTTCTAATGATTGCGCTAAAATAATAATTGAAATAATAAAAAAAAATATAAAAGGAATTTTTAATGTGGCAGGCGGCGAGATTTTGAGCAGATATGAGTTTGGTAAAAAAATATCGGAAAATACCGGCTATGATATTTCGAAAATAATACCGGTGTCGAATAGTTTTTTTAAAGAAATAGCGCCGCGCCCGAAAGATACTTCATTTGATACCAAAAAAATTAAAGAAATGTTTAAACTTATACCGGCGTCTATCAAAGAAGGAATTTTGTATTTAAATACTGTTTGCTAATTTGCCAATATGATGAAAAGTGTCATCATATTTACTTTGCTTATCTAAAGCAATATCGACTTTTTTTTCAATCCGTTTTACATCTGTCTTGAGAACGCTGACATCTGTTTTAAGTTCAGCGACATCTGTTTTGAGTTCGGCAACGTCTGTTTTCAGTTCAGCGACATCAGTTTTAAGTTCAGCGACATCAGTTTTGAGTTCGGCAACATCAGTTTTGAGTTCAGCGACATCAGTTTTGAGTTCGGCGACATCAGTTTTAAGTTCAGCGACATCAGTTTTGAGTTCGGCAACATCTGTTTTGAGAATACTGACATCAGTTTTGAGTTCAGCCACGTCAACTTTTAAAACATCTACATCTGTTTTAAGTTCGTTGAATTTTTTGTTGGTATTATCGTTAACTCGATTTACAACGGTGTCAATTAATACTTTTAAATTATCATTGGTTATTGTTACATTTTTTTGTTCTGACATTTTTAAACTCCTTATTTGATAAGAAATTGAAATTTAAAAATAATCTCTACATATAATATACCACCAAAATTTGAAGTTGTCAAATTAAATTCTATTATAAAATTCTAAAATTTTGATATATTTTGAAAACGGGCAGGAATTTCTTATCGATTGATTGCAGTAAATTTATAATTCAAAAATGAGATATTAAATAATTAAATAAAGAGAGATATCATTATAAAATCTAAAATGAAAAAAATAGATAAAATATGTATTATAAGTATGGACTGGTTTGGCGGTCTTGAAAAATATTATCAGAATGCTTTTAAAAATATATGTAGTGTTTGTGATATCGCCTATTATCCTAAACAAAATGATTTAGATATAATACGGAAATTAAAACAATTATCAGTTTTTGATTTTACGAATAAAAGTTTTCCGAATTTTATTGATAAACTTTTAAAAAAAGAATTTAGACGAAGATTGTTTGATAATTTAACAACTAAATATGATTTCTTTTTTATTATAAAAGGTGATTATTTTGATGAAAATTTGCTTACAGAATTGAAAGAGTTCAATCCCGCTATTTATTCGATTTATTTTATTGATAATCCTTTCTGGTCGCTCGGAAAAATAAAACAATATTATCCGAATATAATAAATACATTGAAATTATATGATTATATTTTTTCATTTGATTCTTATTATATTCCGTTATTAAAAAAATTGAGTGAAAATGATAAGGTGCATTATCTGCCGTTCGCATGCGATTTGGATTGCTATTATCCTGATAAAATTAAAGAAAAAAAATATTTACATAATGTTTCATTTGTTGCATCGGCAAATTATGAGCGAGAAAAGTTGCTATCTGAGTTAACACATAATATTAAAATATTCGGGCCGGGTTGGGATAAAAAATTGTATGAAAATATTATTGATAAATCTTATTCAACAGAAGAAATAAATAATATTTATAATTCTACAAAAATTAATCTTAATTTGAATGCTCTTAATTCAATATATGGAACAAATGCCCGAACTTTTGAAATTATTGGTTCTTCAGGTTTTTTATTGAACGATTATAAAGAAGAACTTGAAGAATTGTTTGAAATTGATAGTGATTTAGTGTGTTATAATAGCGCTTTAGAATTAAATGATAAAATAGATTTTTATTTAAAAAATGATTCGTTAAGATTTAAAATTGCTAATAGTGGTTATAGCATTTTAAAAAATAATCATACATATAATCATAGAATAAATTATTTATTAAAAATTTTACAAAATAATGAATGAGAATAAATTTATAATTAGATATTATAATAATGATGATTGGAATAAAGTTTCTGATTTGTTAGTAGGTAGAAATTTTCAAACAATTAAAGCATTAGAAAATTGTTGGGAATGGCAAATTGAAAATAATCCATATAACAATACTGTAAATAAATCAAGATTTGTAGTTGAAGATAAAGAAACAAATAGGATTATTTCTTTTATTGCAATTTTTAAAAGCATATTGATTATTGAATCAAAAGAATATCTTGTTAATACAGCTATGCATTATGTTTCTGATGAAAGTTATAAAGGTACAGGTATTCCATTATTTGTTAAGCTGTTGCAAGAAAATGATTTTTGTTTAACAAATTTAACTAATGATGATAGAGATGTAAATAAAATAAAAAAATTATTATTAAGAAATGTTATTAAAATGCCAAATTCTTACTATTTTAAATTTAAAGCAAAATTCCTGTTAAAAAAAATTATTATTAAAACAATAATTAATTCTATTTATGGATCAATATTTAATTTTTTATTTAACAATTATAAAAATGAATCCAAATTAAGAGTAAGTGAAATAAAAGAGTTTTCAAAGGATATAAATTCAATTTTTATAAATTTTAACAAATATCATAAAATTTATTTAAAAAAAAATCCGGATTATTTAAATTGGCGTTATTTTAATCATAAAAAATTTAGTAAAGAAACTACTAAAATATGGGGTTGCTTTTTTGAAAAAAATATTGTAGGATATATTGTTTTTTTTCAATTTAAAGGTTCGATTTATTTAATGGAATTGGAATATGAACCAAGCAAAATTGAAATTGCAGAAACTCTATTATATTATTTTTTTAAATACGCTTCAAAACATAGCGTGAAAGATATTCATTGGAATTATGCGCCTAAAATATTATCTGGCTTGATTAGAAAAATGAACTTTATTAAAAAAGAAGATAGTTATTATTGTGTAAAAACTTCCGCTCAATTTCAAAATTTAGATTTTGAAAACGAATTTTTTGGCGGATTTGCTGATTTTGAAGACAGTCATTATTTAAATTAGGAGTAATATATGGGAAAAATATTTTTTAAACTTAAAAAATTTCTTTATTGCCATTTAATTTAGTTAAATATTATTTAAGAAGAATAAGTCCGTATATTCAATACCAATATATAGATTATGAAGAAACTTTTTATAATATGCTTAATTTCATAACTGATATAGGACATCAGAATATATTTAGAAAAGGACATTATTACGAATTTGGATTGGGAAGCGGAGATACTTTTCTTCAATTTTATCATGCATTAAAAAGATATTCTCGAAAAATAAGATGTAATAATATTAAAGATGCAGAAATACAAATGTTTGGATTTGATTGCTTTGAAGGATTACCAGGAGCGACAACTGATTATGATTCAACTCCATTTTGGGATAAAGGTTCATTTGCTTGTTCAAAAAAAAATTTTGAAAATATTATGTCAAAAAATAATGTTGAAAAAAATATTTATCATTTATATGAAGGTTTTTATGAAAATATTTTAACCGACGATTTAAGAAATACTTTAACAAATAATCCACCAATGATAATTATGATGGATTGTGATTACTATTCTTCAACTAAAATAGTGTTGGAATGGTTAAGACCATTATTAGTTGATGGAGTTTTTTTCATTTTTGATGATGTATGGAGTTTTTTGGGTCATCCAAATTTTGGCGAAAGAAAAGCCATTGCAGAATTTAATTTAAAAGGAGAAGGAATTTTAGCCCCCCATCATTTTGGAAAATGGTCAGATAAAGTTTATGTATATACAACTGCTTGGCGAGGTTCAAATTATCAAAATTTTCTAAAGAAAAAACAATGAAAAATTTAGAAATTAAAATTAATCATATTGCTTATGTAGTAGAAAACATAGATACTTATTTAAAAAAAAATGTTTTCTTTTTAAATTTTGCAGAGATTAGTAAAATAATGATTAATAAAATACAAAAAGTTCGGCAATGTTTTATAATTTTTTTTGATTCACCTTCTATTGAAATTCTTGAACCATTAAATGAAACGTCGCCTCTATATTCTTTTTTGAAAAAAGGTGGTGGTTTTCATCATATTTGCTATGAAACACAAGATATTTTAGAAACTATTCAATATTTTAAGAAATTAAACGCTGTGAATCTTTGCGAACCTTATGACGATATTGCATTTCTTAATGCAAAAATTGCTTTTGTTTATTATCAAAATTCAGTTATTGAATTGATTCAATATAATAAGGAAAATACAAATGAATAATAATGAAATAATAAAAAAAATAATTTGTCAATGTTTGAATATTTCCGAAGTTTCAGATTACGAATTAAATAAAAATAATTTTCCGCAATGGGATTCTTTAACATTTTTAAATATTATTATATCCTTACAGGAAAAATTTAAAATAAATTTTAACCCTGATGATTTAATACAAATGAATTCTTTTAAAGAAATTGTTGAAAAAATCAATGAAAAAAATAATTAAATCCATTCTATCCTTTAATAGTAAAAATATTATAAGTTTAAATAGTAATATTTTAAAATTTTTGAATGATAGGTTTTTAAAATATTACGCTGATGAAATATTCAAACAAAAACAATATGTTGTTGTTTTATATCATAATATCACTGATGAATTAAAAAATAAATCTATTGGTGTTAATGTTACATCAGAAAATTTTAAATCGCAGATTTTATTATTAAAAAAGTTTTTTACGATATGCCGATATTCTGATTTATATAATATTGATTATTCAAAATTAAATAAACCGCCTTTAATAATAACTTTTGATGATGCGTATAACGGCGTTTATAAAAATGCTTTTCCTGTTTTGAAGGATTTTAAACTTCCTGCTGTAATGTTTGTCAGTCCATATTTTGTTGAACATCAAAAGTATTTATGGTGGGATGTTGTTTATGATTATCTTTTGAATCTGCCGGTTTCAAATCAAAATTACAAATTGTTCGATAATTATATTTATACAAAATATTCAGAAGAATCTTCATGGCATACATTTAAATTCATTTCAAATATTTTTGTTACATATCCGATTGAAAAGATTTATGAGATATTAATAAAATATTTTCAATATGAAAAATTTTCTTATACTGAAATGAAAGCAATGAGCTGGGATGAATTAAAAACTATTAATGAATCTGTTTTTGAAATAGGAAATCACAGTTATAATCATTCTTTTCTTCCTATGATATCTGAAACAGATTTTGTTAACGATATTAATAAAGCAGAAAAAATTATTCAACAAAATCTAAAAGTAAATACAAAATTATTTGCTATTCCTTATGGAGACAAAAATTCTTATAACGAAAGTATAATTAAAATTTTGCAAAAAAAAGAATATAATTCAATTTTTATGAATTATGGCGGAATAAATAATTTTAGGAATTTAGATAGTATTCAAATTAATAGAACTGCTTTATATGATTACCCATATATTTATTATAAATCATTAATATGAATCACACCGAAATAATTGAATTATATAATAAAATTATTAACAATGAAACGAATAATATTGAGTTCGATAGAAATATTTCGATTTGTATTTTATCAACTTTTACGGTTAAAATAGTCGAACAATATTTGAAAGTTGAAGGATATTTAAATAACTTAAATTTTCAAATTAAATCTTTTGAATATTCACAAGTGTTTTCTGAAATTTTAAATGAATCAAGTGAATTAAATAAAAGTCAATTTGATTATCTAATTATAATGTTTAGATTGGAAGATATGTTTCCTGATATTTGCTTGCATTATAAAATTGATAAGGAATATTTAAATAAAATATTTTCGGAATTTACTAATATATTATCACCGTTAATAAACAACCATAAAAATAAAATAATTTTATTTAATCAAAGTGTTCCTTATTTTTCTTTAGATTCATTTAACAGTTCTAATAATTTAAACAAATTCATTCAATCATTTAATTTTAAAATATTAGATTTTATTGATGAGTTTAAAAATATTTATATTTTTGATTATAATTATTTTTCAAATAAAGTTGGTATAGATTATTTGTTTGATGTTAAAATGTGGAATTTTGCTAAAGTAGTAATTAATACAAATTATTTGAAATATCTAACAGAAAATATTTTTTGTATTATAAATAGAATGCAAGGTAAATTTAAAAAGTGTTTAGCGCTTGATTTGGATAATACATTGTGGGGCGGAATCTTAGGTGATGAGGGCATTGATAATATTAAACTCGATACGAATTTTCCGGGAAATGTATATTATGATTTTCAAAAATTTATATATCAATTATATAAAAGTGGTATAATTCTTGTAATAGTAAGTAAAAATAATTTCGATGCAGTTGAAGAAGTTTTTCAAGAACATCCGTGTATGTTTTTAAAGAAAGAATATTTTAGTTCTTTGAAAATAAATTGGAAGGAAAAATATTTGAATCTAATTGAGATTTCTAATGAACTAAATATTTCGTTAGACAGCATAGTTTTTTTCGATGATAATAAAATTGAAAGAGAAAAAATGATTAATTTTTTACCGGAAGTATATACTGTGGATGTTCCGGATAATTCTTTTTTTTATGTTGAAACTCTAAAAAAATTAAATTTTTGGGATATTGAAAATAATACTGCCGAAGATATAAGCAGAGGAAAATATTACGAATTAAAAAAGAAGCGTGATGAAGAAAAAAATAAGATATCGTATGAAGATTTTATTGAACAGTTAAATATAAAACTAAAATTTGAACAGTATTCAGAGAATAATAAACAGCGAATATATCAATTGTTTCAAAGAACGAATCAATTTAATTTAACAACAATCAGATACAGCATAGAAGAACTTGATACAATAGCAAATCAATCAGAATATGAAATAATTAGCGTATCAATGATGGATAAGTTTGGCGATAATGGTTTAATTGCGGCATTAATTTTTCATTTTAGGAATGAAGATGAATTGATAATAGAATCATTTGTTATGAGTTGCAGAGTAATGGGATTGACAGTCGAAAATTTAATTTTTGAAGAAATGAAAAAAATAGCAAGACAAAGAGAAATCAAAACAATTATCGGAAAATATAAAGCAACAGAAAAAAACAAACCTGTTGCAGATTTATATAGAAAATTAGGATTTGAAGACTTAACAAGACAAGAAAATCTTTATTTAGGGGAATATTTTTTAAAGATTTAGTAAACGATATAAATTTTTTTTCAGAATGACCTTCGGTTATAGATTGGAAAATGAAGGTATTGGAGATATTAAATAATGAAAAAGTTACCGGTTAATAATGCAGTATTTGAAGATATTATAAATAATAATTATATTTATATTGATAAAACCGAATATATTTATAAACTTATTGATTTCGGCAAACAATATTTTCTATCGCGGCCTCGTAGGTTCGGAAAATCAATGCTTGTTTCAACACTTGAAAATATTTTTAAAGGCCGAAAAGAACTTTTTAAAAATTTATATATTTATGATAAACTTGATTGGAAAGTTTATCCGGTTATTAAAATTAGTTTTTTAAATCTTGCATATTCAACTCCTGAAGAATTAAAAGTAAGCTTATATGGAATGGTATTGGAAGTAGCAAAATTATATGAAATATCTATAAATAATAAAAATTATAAAAGCGCATTCACGGAATTAATAAAAAAATTATCTAAAATTGAACAAGTTATAATCCTTATTGATGAATATGATAAACCGCTAATTGATTATATTGAAAATACTGACCAATCAAATAAAAATAGAGAAATATTAAAAACCTTTTATTCTACAATAAAAGGCTGTGAAGAATATTTAAAGTTTGTATTTATTACAGGCGTGAGTAAATTTTCACAGACGTCATTATTTTCGGATTTGAATAATTTAAATGATATTACTATAAATGATAAGTATAACGGAA
>DAINAU010000109.1:0-14824 GCA_036733285.1 bacterium | reverse complement strand
TTACTTCGCGAAGTTAACCCGCGCTATATTTTATTTATCATACCATCTCCTTGAATAGCATTATTATTATCGGACGGCTCTTCATCTTTTATTCCTACGCCGCGTCCGGCAGCTTTTATAACTATAGTTTTTTCGGTTTTTAAAATCGAGTCGAATATTTCGGGATTGCCCTTAGAATATTCGTTATAGATTTGTTTTGTGTTTTCAATAAACTGTTTTAAAGTTACTTGAACAACAGCTTCGCACATTCCGTCTTCTGTTAAATCAAAATCAATAAATTTCGCCCCTTTGATGAACGCTTCGTTTTCAATTTTTCTTATAGAATCTTCCGTAAATGCGTTTTTAATTAAATCATTTCCGAAAACCCAGGTTCCTTTCACTTCGCGGGCAAGCTTCACAAGCGCGTCTGCTTCAGCCGCTGTTTTTGCCATTAATTTTTGTTGAGCGGTTAATTTTTTTATTTTTGAAAAAATCTGCGATACCTTTGAATCATATTCAGACTTATTAATTTCTTCAATGTTTTTTGGTTCTTTTGGCAAAAGGGAATCTTTAACCGCGCCAAATCCTTTAACTCTAATAGTTAATTTATTATTTTTCTGAACTATACTGTCGAAATCTTCGTTTTTTCCCTTGTTATATTCTTTATGATAGTGTTTTATGTTTTCTACAAATTGATTTATCGTTATAGCGCCTTCGCATTCATATAATCCCGGAGCTATTTCATTAGGTTTTCCTATCTTTGCTCCTTTAACAAAACTTTCAAAAGATATTCCTTTTAAACTTAAATCAGCAGCGGCGTTTCTGATTAAGTCAAATCCTTTAACCCAAGTTCCTTTGATTTCTTGAGATAATTTCGCAAGAGCGTCGGCTTCAGCCGCATTCATCGCTAATACTTTTTGTTGCGCCGAATATTTCTGCTCATTCGCTGACGAATTTTGTTGAGCCGGAGTTTCATTCGCATAAACGGAAAAATTCAAAATTAGGATTATCAAGCTCGTTAAAAATATTTTTTTTTTCATAAATCTTGCCCCCTTTAATTATTTCGGATTATTTATTTTTCTAACCGGCATTATCATAAGATACTGCAATAAAAATTTTTCATGCAAAGTATTCATAATATACGCGTAATCTCCGTATGTTTTATTAAAGTCTCTAATTTTTTCTAAATTTCTATCGCTTATATAACCTCCTCCGCCATCCCATCCGCGAAAATCCCCTTCGTCTTTTTTGAAAATGACAAATGGTTGAAAAACTCCAATATAATAAAAAAACATCCATCTATCTTTAAATCCTACAATCCAGTTTTTATCAATTATATTATGATTACTGCTTGGATTTAAAGCGAAACTCGAAGCTTTTTTTAGTTTTTCTTCTTCAAAAGTTTTCATATCCGCAGTTAAAAAGACAAAGTTCTTATCTAATTTCATATCAGAATTTTGAAATTCGATTTTTTTGTTATCGTTATAATATAGCGAGCATATTTCATCAATCGTAGGCAGGCGCCAGTCGTCAAAACCAGCGTATTTTGAATTGTTCATCGCGTCTAGTAATTTTGTGTCTATAACATTGATTTCTCTTAGTTTTTGAATTTCTTCCGGAATGTAAGTTTTATAATTTATTGCCGATTTAGGTTTTTTTTGGGCTTTTTTGAAGTATTTTTCATTTATTATTGCCGCCTTTTCTATTAAATTTTTAGCTTCATCAGTTAAGTTTGCCGGCGAAAAATTATTTGCCCACATTAATCCCGCGGTTTTATCGGTAAAACTCAAATCGGTATTTTCAAATTCATGACGATGCTGCGGGATTATTAAATGCTGCAAATAAACTTCTACGGAATTTTTATTCATATTGAACGGATCTGAAGAAATATGTTTATCCTCAATTGATTTTAAATATCCGCGTAATTCTTCCAATGTAAAATTACCAGCAATATTCCTTATATCTCCGGCAAAAACAGATATTTGAAAAACCAAACTAGAAAACATACACAACATAATTAAAATTTTAAGTCTTCCAATTAACATATCAATCCTCCAAAATTTTTTAAAAACTATATTCAATATAATCAATGAAATGAAAAATACAATATAGCGGCGGCTAAAAACCGTTTCCTAAAGAAAACGGTTTGCCCCTTAAAGTATTAGATTTGTAACTGATTTTTATTCCGAAAATGTTTTCGGGTTTTTAGAAGTTTGAACATAATTAAATTCAACCCTTTCAGGGTTGGATATTCAAGTTTTTTAATACCGCAGGTTTTCTGCTCTCCGCGCAGGCTACCTGAGGTTACTTGAAATTCAACCGCATTCGCGGTTGAAGATTATTAAAAATAGATCGTATTTTCTTTAGAAAACTAAAAAAATTAGCATTCTGTTAGATTTGAGGATTCAAGACAATTTGAAAGTCAATTCTTATTCAGATAAATAATGAACTTTAACTTATAGAATAAGTTTTGAATATTAATGGTTTTTGCGGCTATTGAATTTTAGATACCGATACCGAACCTGACTGAAGCGAACCAGCCGCCGAATTTTAATTTGTCCGGACAATCATTATATTTGTAGTATTGAGTGAAATGCTTGTAGGAATTATTAACCCCAAGAAAACATTTATTTGAAAAATAATATTTAATTCCTGAATCCGCGCTGAAAACTCCGCTGAAGTCTGATTCCTCAAAAGCTTTGATTATTCCAAGACCGGCATTAGCTCCAAAATATAAAATAAACTTATCCGATATATTCAGATTATATCTTGCTCCCACAGTCGCGTCAGAGACAGACGCATTTCCTTTTTTTTCAGACGAACTCAGACCGGCGTTGCAACTGAATATTTTATTCAAGCGCCGCTCAAAATAAAAATCAACAGCCGAATATTTATACTCGTCAGATTTAAAAACAGCATTATATTTCATATCGGTTTTTAAACGCTTGCTTAAACCAAGAGATATTTCATTTTTAAAGTAGGTTTTTGATGCGGAGGTTTTATCTGAAATGTCAGATTTATTTTTTTTATTCAGCATATCTTGAACGCATATTTTTTCTCCGCTTGCAATTTCTTCAAGAATATCATCAGAAAAAATCAGCCCATGCTTGTAAAGTTCCGAAATTTTCAAAGTATCAACCGGACCATAAGAAAGATTGTTTCGTATAACATAATAAAATTTTAATGGTTCAGAATAACCGTCAATAACCGGAACAAAAAAAATAAAAATTATTATTAAACTTAAAAATAACTTTTTCATTCTATTAATAATACGTTGCAATATGCTTTTAATTAAAGACTTTTCCATAATTTTTTATGCTCCGCAATATTCAAATTCAATAATTTTTAACGCTGAAAGCCGCGAGCGTATTTCTTAAAAGTTTCGTTTTTTTTGCAATAAATAGACATACTGCTCCGCCGGAGCGAATAATGAGATTATCTATTTTTCCACTCCAGAGAATCGGTATATAGAAAAAAAGTTTTAATATTCTGCAACCGCGAACGCGGTTGAATTTCAAGTAACCGCAGTTAGCCTGCGCGTTAAGCGCGGGCTAACTGCGGTATAAAACAGCATACGTATCCAACCCTGATTAATGGTTGAATTTTGTGCTGTTTTGAAATTCGACCCTTTTCAGGTTTGAACGGCTATCTGTCGTTTTTATTCATCGGTAATATAATTTTCTTTATTGCAATTTGCAAACTCGCCCTGTAAAGAGGCGTTTGTAAGTAAAATACGCCGAATGCTATTGCGTTGAAAATTTTTTTTCTTATCGCGATTTTTCAATCTGAAATCACGGTGGATATTTTTAGTTCAAGATTATCTGCCCAAGCGTTATTGTTTGTGGTAGCGGAAACTCCCCACGCCAACGCCGTAATATTTTTTAAAATAAAAGAGTTATCATTTATAGAGATATCAAAAAGAACCGTTGAATCACTAAGATTTACCGCTTTAAATTTTATCATTCCGTCGCGGAATTTTACCGTATATCGATAATTTGAATAAATCAATGATTGAGTATTTTCATATAAAATATTTCTATCGGCGTCGTTTTTTTGTTTATAGATTTGAACAAGAGATGCCGATGGATAACTCCATTGCGCAGTCATATGTTCGATATAATAATACGTATCGCCGGTATAAGCTCTTACGCAATGTTTTAAACCCCAAACAGAATATGCGATATTTCCATCGTAACTCATAGTAATTTCTACCGCATCAGCGGAAATATTAAAATATCTTTTTAAAGTTGACGAACCATCCGTAGTATTTGCTCTTAACCCTCCGTCATAAACCCCGGGACCGCTATTGACAATTGTCTGCGTCCAGCCCGACGGAATCTGATTATCATTCAAATCATAAAACGCATAATACGAATCAAACGAGAAATCAGTTAAAATTTGAAAATCATCATACAGCTTTGGTCCGTAAGTATGCAATCCGATTTTACCGGAGCCGTTCAAATAATTGTCGATATATTGAAAGATAAAAAAATCATCAATATAAAAATTATACGTGTTTCCGGTTTTTATCATTTTAGCGGTATGTTCCAAACCTGTATTCCAGTTGTATGGAATCGTCGAACTAACGGGCGTAGTCCTTTGCGAACCGTTCCACATAGAATAAGAATAAGTAATAGTTGTTTGATTCTCAGTCAAATTATATCCGCCGATGCCAAGCGTTAATTCTATTCTTTTATTAGCTGATTCAAATAGTTCAAACTGAGCGACCGCAGAAATATATGTCGGCTGCAAAGGTTCAGTAACGCGATTAAATTTCACTGATACGGCGTAATCTCCGGACGGCTGATATTCATCTTTCAATATAATGTAACTATGCGGATGATAATTACTTCCGGCGCTTATATTCCAATCTGCGCGCAGTTTTCCGTTTATTATCTGCCACGAACCATAAGTATTTGAAAAGATATTCCATTTTGACAAATCTCCGCTGAAATCGTCAAAAAAATAAGATAAAGCAGTCGTATCAGAACCGGTTTGAAAATTTGAATTTAATTTAACAAGTATAGGCATCCGAATATTATACCATGACCCAAGATATAATGACTGATTAATATCGTGCGCGGAAAACTCCGGATAAGGCAGTCCGTCGTTTGAATAATGCAAATAATAATGTCTTGAGCCGGAATATAATCTTGCTCCATTCCTTGTCAATAAAGCGACGCTGTCATGCTGAAGATTGCATTCGGTTAAAAATTCTGCGAGTTTGGCGCTGTCTGTTATTACCGTTTTTAATTCATTCCAATCCGCTATTTCAGCGGCGTCGCCGAATTCCTGTTTTACTTTTTCAATAAGATTATCGGTCTCCGAATAATAACCTGCGGTCACGGCAAATGCTTTTGCGGTAATTGTTTGACCGCCAGTTAAAGGTTCGACAAACACATTATCAAAACCTGCAATGCAATGGACTGAAGCCAGCCCGATAGTTCCGGTATCAAAGGCATTATCAACGACGTCAATAACTTTTTTTTCGTCAATAAAAACTTTTATCGAATTTTCAAGGGCTTCTATCCGAATACTATAACCGTTGTAATTCGGATAAGTTAAATCAGGCGAAAAATTCTGAATTAATTCGCAGCCGGATTGAGAATAGTTATAAAGTCCGCCATACCCGCCCGGTTGAATCCGAACGCAGTAACCGGAAGGACAGTTATCATTTGAAAAAATATTTTGCTGGATTCTGAAATAAATATTAATACTTGTCGATTGATAATAATTTGAAATATGCCGCGCGTTTAGCGACAATTTATAATTTTTCCAGTTATAACCGTTCGGATAAATAAGCGAATTATATTTAATGTCAGAAGCCGTATTGGATTGCCGCAATTCATTGTTAACAACTGAAAAATCCGCGGTGGAGGAGGAATGCTTAACCCATTTGTTATAGTTTCCTGTTGCGAAAGTATCCGCAAACAAATAATTAGATTCGGGAGAAGGCGTAATAATTTCATTGCTTGAAGGTTCGGTTATATACGCTTCGTCAATCCAGAATTGAGTAGAACCAATAAGTTCGATTTTTACAATGTTGTTGCCCTCCGAAAAATTTGAACCGGCTATGCTGTAATTATTCCAATATTTGTCGATAAACGCATTTGACAAATATAATAATCCGTTTATATAAATATTCACATAACAATACGATTCATTGAACGAAGTTGCGCCGAGCGCGTGAAAAATAAAATCATTTTTTCCGGTAAACGCAAATTGCATATAGCCATTGACCGCAAGTATTTTCCAATGCGCGGGATCGTTCGGCGGAATATAAATATTATCATAAGCGGAATATATCGAACCAAACAGCATATTTAACGCGTCCGGATTTGTTGAATTAAGCCTGACATATCCGGCCAAACTCGTGTCCGCTCGACTTTCAGTTTTAAAAATATAATTATATTTAATTAAAATATTTCCAGACAAATCCTTAGGCGCGAAATTATCCGTGCGCGAAGAAGCGGAATAAAAAGTATTGTAATTATAAGGGCTATCCGAATACGACGACCATTGATAAGTTAAAATTGTTTTGTCGGCGGACCATAAAATAATATCCGGCGGATTAACGTTAAACGCGCTTCCCGCCAGCCACTTATTCTCTCCCGAATGATTAAACGATTCAGGATTCATCGGTTCGCTGAATGTTATTGAAATAACCGGTTTAACGGAAACATTATTCGAGTAATACTCCGGAGAAATATTTATTATTTGCGGCGGAGTTACATCATTAATATATTTGTCGTCGATAATAAAATTAAAATTAATATTGCCCCCGTTGTTGACGGAAAATGGAATCGAAATGTTTTCTTTAACGTCCGCAATTTTAGAGTCGGGATAAACAATATACGATATTTGAGAATTAGTTATTCTGTCGGGAGAAACCGATTCCGCATTATAACCGGCAATCAACGAGTATTCGCCGGATTGTATGTCGGGAATTAAAAATTGCCCACCGTTTTCAGAAATCTCGGCTGACATAACAGGATACCCTGAAAGATATTTGTTTGAATATGAATACAAATAAACAAACAAAGGTTTTAAAGAAGAAACCGTTCCGCGGTTGCCTGAATAAGAAATTGTTCCGGTAAGCATACCGCCGGTTAAAATATAATGAGAATATTTAATTATCGAAGTTTTAGGACTTTCTCCATATTGATTCAAAGCGGTTACGGCAAAATACCAATCGTTATTTGACAGACCGGAAAATTCAAATGAACGAGAAGACGTATCGTTCACAGTATAAAAACTCGATAAATTATTTTTATCAATGCCGTAATAAATTCTATAACTCAAAGCGAATTTTGATTCTGACCACTCGGTAATAATGGACTTGCCGACTAAATGAAGCCGGAATCTTTCCGGAGACGCAGGAACTGAGTTCACCTCTTTTAAAACAAGGTTCCGGGTTATATTTTGAGAAGAAGATAAAACGCCAACCGGTTGTTCGTCTGATTTTATATAACCGTTTTTATCGGCAAATACCTTTATTTTATTTGAAAAAATCAAAGGGACGTCTGGAAAAACATATTCGCCTCTTTCATTGGTAAATGTTTTGAAATGTTTAGTGGTAAGATTGCCGGTAAGCAAACGAAGATTAGTCAAATGCAAACCGGATTCGGCAATATTAAAAATCAAAGACGCTGAAGTATCGTAATTTTCATAATTTCCGTAACCGACTTCAAATGATAGATTCAGTTTTAAACCGGAAGTCAAATACGAATTTCCTGAAGGAGAATTTTTTTTTATAGCGTCAATATTCGACCCGATATAATCGTAAAGTTCAATCATTTTAATATTCTGCGATTGAGAATTTTTTATTGGAACAATCGAGGAATCATATCCGTATTGATTTGTCCAATAAATGTCTGTTTTCCATATATAGTCGTCCACTTGAGCGCCGAAAGGAATCGCGGCAAAAAAGTATCCTCTATCTTCGCCTCCCCATAAAGAAACGGATTTATAACCTGAAGGCGACGCAGGAGGCGACGGTTTTATATTCGCGTCAAACACTGCAATTTCTTCTTCTTCGCTATACGACCCGTAATTTACTTTTGCTTTTAATTTATAAGCGCCGTAATAATTGCCGTCAAGTTTTAATTGATTTATAATCGCGGTTTCATAAATAACGTTTGAAGACGAGCCTATAATAATCGACCACCCGTCCATATCCTGGCTTTTATAACTCCATTGATAAATTGCGTTTTGAACATCGGCGATAGTTAAGGATTTCAAAACATACGAAACTGAAATATTAGAGAACGCCGAATAATTCATTATAGTTACTTCGGCTCCTTGAACCGGCGCGCCTAAAGAATTTGTTACGGTTCCCTGAATAAACGCAGAATCTACCAAACTCAACGAGAAGTTTAACGTTTTATAAATTGTATCTTGAACCGTATTAAATTTTACGATTCCGGTTTTTATATAATAATTTTTTTTCCTGCAGGTCAAATCTATTGTGGCCGAATGAAAAGGTATAACCGCAGATAAAGAATAAAAACCTGAGCTGTCGGTAAAAACCGTTCTTTCAGCGTTCTCGCATAATATTTCGGCTTCCTGAACCGGTTTTAAAGTTAAATCGTCTATTACTTTGCCGGAAACAATATATTTTACCAGCGGACGTTCCATAACAAAAGCGATAGGCGCTATTTTAGGAATCGAAACGTTAGATTTAGTAGTAAAATAGTGAACGCCGTTTTCATATTTTAAAATTCCTTCGCCGGCCAACATCCAATCGTCATTATAAAAATAATATACTTTTAAAGCAGATGCAGAACCGGCGTAGGCTTCGCCGTTTAAAATAGATTTTATAGTTTCCCAATTTTCGTATGGACTAAATTGAAATCTGAATTTTGGTTCAACAATACCGGAAAAACCGGCTTCGTCAGAATTTACAAGAGTAGAACCTTCGCCTGTTAAAATTGAAATATCGGCGGCGGCGGCTATTATACCCTGGTCAATTTCTCTTAATTTTTGCAAATGAGGAATATTGAAAGATTTATTAAACGCCGTTAAAACAAGATGAACGTTTTTGGATAAACTCCAGTTTTTAATAGTTATTTGAGCTTTTTTGTCGTTTGATTCATAAACGAATTGAGCCGGAGAATTTGATCGGAGCAAATTGTATGCTTTACGAAAATATCCGATAACTCCGGAAGGACCGGAAGTTCCGAATTCGTTTATTTTCTCGTCAAGTTTCTGAATATAAAAATTCACTTCTCTATTTTCCGAAGCGTTTATAATTGTCGAGGACTGATAATACCCTGATAAGCGGACAAGAAGATTTTTTTCGGATTCGGGAAAGGAATTAAAAGAAAAAAAACCGGAACTATTTGTAACAGCGAGTTGATTGCCTTCGGTATCGCAGATTAACGCGTTATTCACTGGAGAATACTGCTGATTGCCCATATCCTCATAAACGGTTCCGCTTACATTTATTTGAAATTGTTTGTTCGAACTCTGGGATTCGCCTACATTTTTTCCGCCGCAATTATTAAATAGAATAAAACAATCAAATAGAATAAAAATTAGCTTCAAAAAATTTATGGCGTTTATCTTCATAAAATCATCATTATCGAAATTCAGAAATAAAAATTTCAGGTAAATAATTTTAAAATTTTACTAATTAATTTAGAGCAAGTCAAGAAAATATATAATTTTTATTTTTCTAAACAAAATCGACGAGTAAAATAAAAGTCCGATAAAAAGAAAGCTTCGGATAAGAAAAAGCCGGCAGCAAAAGTCGAAATCAAATGCCCAAACTTTAAAATAATAATAAAAGCCGTTAAAAATCCTGCGAGCGAAACTAAAAACATAATTTTGTTAATTTCGCGGATATGCTCAATATTCAACGGGATAATCGGCTCGCCTATTAGCGGTTTTTTTACAAGTTCGCCGAAATAATAATTTTCGCCGCCAATTTGAATTTTTAAAATACCGGCAGCCGCAGACTCACCCCAGCCGCTGTTTGGACTGCTATGACAGGAATGATATTTTTTTACGCTGCGATATGTGAACTTAAAATTTCTGTAAAATATTGCGATTAAAATAATTATGCAGGCCGTTAAACGCGCGGGAATAAAATTTAATATATCATCTGCTTTTGCAGAACAATAACCTATTTTTCTAAATTTTTCATTTTTATATCCTACCATTGAATCAAGGGTATTAACCGTTTTATATATTATTCCGCCAGCCGCGCCAAATAAAGCAATATAAAATATAGGCGCAATTATCCCATCTGAAATATTTTCAGCGACTGTTTCAACCGCTCCGCGTATTATTTCCGGTTCTGGCAAATTAGCTGTATCGCGTCCAACAATAAAAGATAATTTTTTTTTTGCATCTGCAATATCTTTTTTTTTTATTGCATAATATACTTTCATACTTTCATCATATAAAGACCTCGTTGATAAACAATAAAAATTAATTACTACATCAAAAATGATTTTTAAGTTTGACGGCAAAAAATTTTTAAGTAAGTAATACATTCCGCTTACGCTGATTATAACTAAAAAAAATAAAATAAAACCGGAAACAAAATAATTATATTTTTTTAAAATCGAATAATAGAAATTTATTGTTCTTCCGATAAATCTAACTAAATGCGGCATTTGATGCGGGTCGCCAATTATCAAATCCAGAATATAAGCTGTCAAAAATATATAAGCGCTCATACAATTTCCAATAGTTTATTTATTAAAATTTTGTTTTCTTCTTTTTTTTTAACCGCAACGCGCAAATATCTGTTATTTAAACCGTTAATATTTGAACAATTGCGCAAAAGAATTTTTTCTTTCAGCAATTCATTACAGATTTGTGTTGCATTTATTTTTTTATTCTTAATTTTCAAAAGAAAAAAATTAACATCGCTGTTCAAACATTCAAATTTATCAGATAATTTTTCGAAAAGTAATTTTTTTTCTTCTGTAATCAATTTATGAATTTTTGAAAGATAGTTATCAGCATATAAAAAATAAAAATCCACCGCAGTTTCAACCAGTGAATTAATCGGCCAGGGCGGCATATTTTTTTGAAATTGAAAAATTATATCTTTTGAAGACCTGACAATGCCAATACGCAGCCCGGGCGCAGCCAGCGTTTTAGTTAATGATTTTATTATGATTGCATTTTTATAATTTTTTTTTACTACTTTTTTTTCTTTATTATCTACAAAATCAATATATGATTCGTCAATTATGAAAATAGTATCGCTGAATTTTTTTATAATTTCATCAAGGTTTTCAATGTAATATCCGATTGGATTATTTGGATTGCTTAGAACAATAAATTTGTAATCAGGAATAATTCTTAAAAATTTTGCATAACATTTTTTTGAATGAAAATAATTGATGCTATTTAGATTCGGATAATTTTTTAAAATATGATAATAGTCGCTGTAATTCGGAAGCAGTAAAAGAATTTTAGATTTAAACGGAATTATTTCGTTGAGTTTATAAATAAAAACCGAAGAACCGCCAGCAATTAAAACATTGTTGAAATAAGTATTGTAGAAACCGCTGATTTTTTTTCTAATTGCTTTACAGTCAATTTCCGGTAGAACGCTTATTCTATCAAGCTCTATTTTAAGCATTTTCAATAATCTTTTATCAATTCCCAATGGATTAAGATTATTGCTGAAATCTAAAATATCTGCGTAGCTGCAATTTAAATTAGCCGCAGCGTTTAATACATTTCCGCCATGATTTAAGTTAATACAATTTTTCAACGCCTGCATTGTTCCGTCTTTTAATATTTTAATTTGACTGCGGTTAGGATTATTTTCAGAATGCAGGTATGCAATATAAACTGATAAAAAAAAATCCCTTGATTTGAAAATTTCAAATCAAGGGATTTCCCGTTATTATCCTTTGTTTGTTTATAATCAACCGGCTTCCCGCAGTCAATTCATTTAATTCCGCTGCATTAAAATTAAAATATGCAACTGACTTAATATTTTAAAGATATTCTGACTTTCGGCTTCCTACCGGTTTCGCCTTCCCGAAATTCTTCAGTGGCTTATTTCAAAATATAATTTTGAATATTGAAACCTTCGTTCCGATTACAGCTACGGGCTAGTTCGGGATTTTCACCCGATTCCCTTTAAAATATATTTTTTCATAATTTATATCATTTTTTTCTTTTGTCAAGAAATTAAAAAAGTTTTTTTTAAAACTTAATACCAATGTTTTTTATTGATTTTTTCGGGGTTTATTATAAAATTTTGCAATTATATTTTTAAAATAGTTTACTCATTTGAGAACAAAATTATGACAAACGAAAATCAGATTGAACAAAATTTAATAGACAAACTTAAAGAATTAAAATACCAATATCGTCCCGATATTCGCGACCGCGCCTTGAGAAAAATTTTCGCGAAAAATTTCAAACGCTTAACCGCGTTAATCTTTCGGATTCTGAATTTATGCGGCTGCGCGAGAGCATTATCAATGCGGATGTTTTTGCCGCTTCACAAATGCTTCGTAACTGTAATACATTTGAGCGCGAAGACGGCACTCCTTTACATTACACATTGGTAAATATAAAAGAATGGTGCAAGAATTCTTTTGAAGTTGTAAATCAACTGCGAATCAATACTGAAAACAGTCATCAGAGATATGATGTGATTTTATTAATCAACGGCGTTCCGGTTGCGCAGGTTGAACTTAAAACGCTTGCAATCAGCCCGCGCCGAGCAATGCGGCAAATAATCGATTATAAGAATGAACAGGGAAACGGATATACTAATTCATTGCTATGTTTTATTCAAATATTCATTGTGAGCAACCGCAGCGAAACATGGTATTTTGCGAATAACAACAATAATCATTTCAGTTTTGACGCGGAAGAACGCTTTTTACCTCTTTATCAGTTTGCTGACGAAAACAATAAAAAAATTACGCATCTTGATGATTTTGCCGAACGGTTTCTTGCTAAATGTTCGCTTGGCGAAATGATTAGTAAATATATGGTTCTTGTTGCAAGCGAAGAAAAACTTCTTATGATGCGGCCTTATCAGATTTATGCGGTAAAAGCAATGATTGACTGTATTCAGCAAAATCGCGGCAACGGCTATATCTGGCATACTACCGGAAGCGGAAAAACATTGACTTCATTTAAGGCGTCCACTTTATTGAAAAATATTTCATCTATTGATAAATGTCTTTTTGTCGTTGACCGTAAAGATTTAGACAGACAGACACGCGAAGAATTTAATAAATTTCAAGAAAACTGCGTTGAGCAGAATACAGATACGGAATCGCTGGTCTGCCGGCTTCTTTCAATTGATTACGCGGATAAGGTTATTGTTACAACTATTCAAAAACTTGGATTAGCGCTTGATAATACTAATAAGCGGAATTATACGGAGCGCTTGTCGCATCTGCGTAATGCGCGAATGGTTTTCATTTTTGATGAATGCCATCGTTCGCAATTCGGCGAAAATCACAAGGCAATAAAAGATTTTTTTCCGAAATCTCAGCTTTTCGGTTTTACAGGCACGCCGATTTTTGATGTGAACGCTTCATATCGGCAGATAACGGGGCAAGAGGCAAGCAACAAAACTACAGAAGATATTTTTGAAAAACTTCTGCATTCCTATACTATTACCAATGCTATTGACGATCGTAATGTATTGCGGTTTCATATTGATTATTTCAAGCCGGAAAAGAGCGGGAATCCTAATCAGGAAGAATTGAAAAAAGCAATCGTTTTGGAAATTTTAAAGAAACACGACGCCGCAACTGCCGATCGGCGTTTTAACGCAATTCTTGCAACATCGTCAATAAACGACGCTATCGAATATTATAAACTATTTAAAAAGACACAGAAAGAAACAACAGATTTCAAAGCGTTGAATATTGCCTGCGTTTTTTCGCCGCCTGCCGAAGGCAACAAGGATATTCAACAGATTCAGGAAGATTTACCAACAGAAAAAGCTGATAACGAAATTGAACCGGATAAAAAAAAAGAAGCTCTAAAATCAATTATTGCGGATTATAACGCGCTGTATAAAACCAGTCATGATATAAATAAATTTGATTTCTATTATCAGGATATTCAAAAGCGCATAAAAGATCAGAAATATTCGAATCAGGAATATGCGCGGGAAAATAAGATTGATATTGTTATTGTCGTTGATATGCTTCTTACCGGCTTTGACTCCAAATATCTGAACACGCTTTATGTTGATAAAAATTTAAAATTTCACGGACTTATTCAGGCTTTTTCACGGACTAACCGGACGCTCAACGATACAAAACCCTACGGCAATATTTTAGATTTTCGCAATCAGCAAAAAGAAGTGGACGAAGCAATTGTCCTGTTTTCCGGCGCGGAAACTGATCGTCCGAAAGAAATATGGCTGGTTGATCCGGCTCCGGCAGTAATTACAAAATTTGAATCAGCGGTAAATAAACTTAAAGATTTTATGTCATCGCAAGGACTTGAATGCGCCCCCGAAGAAGTTGTTAATCTTAAAGGCGATGAAGCGCGCGGTCAGTTTATTAATCTTTTCAAGGAAATACAACGCATTAAAACGCAACTCAATCAATATACGGATATTTCCGATGATAGCAATAATAAAATCGAAACTATCATTTCAGCGGACGACCTTCAGGCATTTCGCGGAGTATATCTCGGAACAGCGCAGCAGTTAAAAGCGCAGCAGAGAAAATCTGAGAATGAGTTTGACGCTGTGAATCAGCTTGATTTTGAATTTGTACTTTTCGCCTCTGCGCTGATTGATTACGACTATATCGTAACGCTGATTTCAGAATATACCAATTTCACATAACCAGAAGTCAAATCAGCTAAGTCATTAAAAATAAATAAGAAA
>DAINAU010000108.1:0-15013 GCA_036733285.1 bacterium | reverse complement strand
GAAATCGTGAAACGATTAAGAAATCGTGAAACGATTAAGAAATCGTGAAACGATTTTCGAATATTATATAAAGCCGAATTTCCGGAAAAGGATTAAGAGCAAATTATACGGTTATCCTTTTCCGTTGAAATTCGGCTTAGGATAATGTATTACGTTTGAGGCGCAACGAAAAAAAACGAATTTATGTCAGGTTATACGGCGAATTATACGGCGATATGGCTATTTTGTAAAATTGAGTTATTGGACTGCCCCGTTCTTTACTCGTCGATTTTGCTTAATAAACCTGCCGTTAAATTTGTCTTGTATAAATCAATTTTTCAATATAATATATTAAATTCGCATCTTCTTATAAATGCGATATTTTACGAGATTATTATTTTTTAATAAATAATTCATTCAGTAAAGCGTTTTATAAGCGTAAGGAAGTTTTTCAAATCCTTGATTCTATAAAAAAACTTCCTGATTTTTTTTAAAATTTTTATTTTTTATCAATATTTAAAAAGTTAGAATTTTAAATTTGCTATTATTTATTAAAGCGGGAGGCTACGAATAATGATTACTAGCGCCAAAATAAAATTAACGATTCCAGTTGATATTTCTTATCTTGATTTGATTTTTTTTACTGTTGAACATATGTGTCAAAAACGCGGTTTTTTGGCAAAAGATATAAATAAAATTAAAATAGGAGTAGAAGAAGCCGTTTCTAACGTTATAATGCACGCTTATCCGGAATCGGAAAATGAAACCTTTGATTTGATAATATCTAACGACGAGACTGGAATAAAAATAATTTTAAAAGAAAAAGGCGAACCGTTTGATCCGTCTTTGATTGAAGAGTATGATTCTGAAAAAATTAATTTGGACAAACCCGCGAAAGGACTTGGATTATTTTTAATGAAAAAATTTTTTGACGGAGTTTTCTTTTATAATCTTGGAGGCGAAGGAAAAGAAACGCATCTTGTCAAGAATTATCCATATAAATCCATAGACAGTTTTAAAGAATTCAAAAAAGATTTTTCCGAAACTGAGAATAAACCGGAATCAGCGGCGGACAAACCCGAAAAAATAAAGATATCTTATTCGATTAGACTTATGAAAGAGGAAGAAGCTGTAGAAGTGTCAAAATGCGCTTACAGCGCATACGGTTATTCTTATCCGAATGCGGACATATATTATCCTGAAAAAGTAAGAGAATATAATAAATCAAAAAAAATGATTTCAATAGTTGCTGTTTCAGAATCGGGCGAAGTTCTGGGACATACTGCGTTAAAACCGGATCCTTTTGACAACACTGCGGAAGTAGGCGTTTCGTTTATCAAACCTAAATATAGGGGAATCGGCTGTTTTAATCAACTTGAACAAGCGAGAATCGACGAGGCAAAAAATCGAGGATTCCAAGGATTGTATTCTCAAGCTGTAACAACCCATCCGTTTTCTCAAAAAGCGGCTCATAAATACGGATTCAAGGATTGCGGAATTCTATTATTAAGAATTCCAAAAGTGGAATTTAAGAAAATTGAACAGAAAAAAATGACTCGAGAAACTTTAATGCTTTCTTTTTTATATATTGACAATTCGGAAAAAATCGTTTTGTATCCGCCGGATAATCATTTGGAAATCATAAATAAGATTTATAAGAATATGAGTTTAACTCCGGAATATAAAACTCCGAAATCAAAAAAAATCAAATTTCAGTCCCGTCAGTCCGAAATAGAAGTTTATACCGATCCGTTTGGCGGAGTAAATGTTATAATAAACCGTTATGGAGAAGATATATTCGATAAAATCAGACAATTAAAAAAAGAATTATGTCTTGATAAATACGACGTGATTTTTTTAGTCCTTAATTTGGCTGATCCGGTAACGGCTCTTGCGGCTGCGGAATTTGAGAAAATGGAATTTTTCTTTTGCGGAATTATGCCGGGGACAAAAAATAAAACGACTTTGATTTTTCAATTCTTAAATAATCAGAGAATAGATTTTGATCTGATAAAAATAGATTCTGAGACTGGAGATACTATATTAAAATATGTAATCTCGAAGATCAAGTATTAAAGCTATAACCTTTTCGGGGTCGAGTTCACAAAAATGGAAATTATTATTTCTGAATTTTAAAAATTTTTAAATTCACAAATACGATATCATCCGTCAATTGCTTTAAATTATTATAATTTTCCATTAGCGTCTACATTACGGATTAATAAAATCATAATGCGTTTTTAGAATTTAAAAATATTATTGCTATTTTAACAAAAATATTTTTGTTAAGACGATAATTTCAGGAAAAGGAATAGAAACCCTTATTTGATGCAATCCTTTTCCTGTGAAATCCGGACTCAGGCGTTATGAAGAGAATCCGCGACAAATACCGCCGCAAGATGTTTTTTAAATTCGGCGCTTCCCCTCAAATCCGTATCGGGATTTATAAATTTTTTAACCGAATTTTCAATTTCGCTTTTATCCGGAAGCTTTTTCCCGTTTAATAATTTTTCAAGTTCAGTCAGTCTGATGATATGCTTATCGACTCCCCCAACGGCGATAATAGGGTTTTCAACGACGTCTTTTTTCATAAATGAAACCGCCGCTGTAATAATCGATATATCCGCGGAACTGCGGGTATAATTTCTTAAAGCGAATTTGCGTTTTAAATTTTCTTTACAAATCTTTATTTTAATAATCAAATCGTTTTTTTCTTTTGAAATGTAATCTAATATTGAAATCAAAGATTGTCCTGATTTATCGGCCATATATAATTGAGCGTCAAGACATAAAAGAGCCGGTATCAAATTAGAACTTGATTTATTTGAACCGATATTTCCGCCGATTGTTCCAATATTTCTAATATTTTTATTAGTTATTTGTTTAGCCGCGGATTTTATAAGCTCAGGACATTTTTTAGATTCTATTAACGATTGGATAGTAGCGGCAGAACCTATTTCTACAGACTCATCGGTTTCTATTACAGTATCAAATCCCAGATTTTCAACGCTTATAACTTCAAAAGATTCGTTTTTGTATTGTAATGAATTAAGCTCTGAACCTCCGGCAATATAATATTTTTTTTTACTTGTTTCATTTTTTAATTTCACCGCGTCGTCTATATTAGACGGTTTAAAAAATTCTGTTATCATTAGTTTAATCCCCTTTTCATTATTGTATTATCAAAAATATTTTTGCTGTTATAGTAAAAAATTTTGATAATATGAATAGCATTTATATTTTATCCGTTTACGTATTATAATAGATTCGATTTAACTCAAAAACTATCGGCTCGGATTCAAAAAAAGCCTGATGTTTTAAGAATACAGATTCTGAAATTTTTTTCAAAATTCTCCTTGTTAAGAAAAAATAAATGTTTCAATTTTTAATTAATATACTATATAATAAAATAATTTTTGTCAAAACGTTTTATGATTTTATTTTAATTACACTATCTCTTTTTGTTCAACATTGGATACAGTTTCTTTCTGATGTTTTTTTGCCTTTTCTAACCCAAATTGTCCAGAGTTTAATAACTGGCGCTTAATTGCATAAATAATTAACTTAATTTTATTGCAATTTTTATTTATATATGATATTATCTCAAAACTAAATAAAATTTTAGAGGAGATAATACAATGGCAAGGAAGAGTAAAAAAATTGAATGCACATCAGAACAACTGTTAAAATTAAAAGAGATAGCAAGAAGTAAAAAAATGGAACATCAAACAGTGCAGAGGTCAAAAATAATTCTTGAATGTATTGCCGGAAAATTGATTAAAGACATAGCCCGAAAATATAATGAAACAGAAACCACAATACGAAATCGTCGCGATAATTTTATTACTAACGGGATTCAAGGATTATATGATTTGCCTCGTTCAGGCGCGCCTAAAAAATATGGAGAAGAATTTAGAAATAAAATATTAAACAAATTAGAAGAAACACCGCCTTATGGTTTATCTCATTGGGATGGTTCAACGCTTGCTAAAGTATTAAAAACATCTGCAGACGCAATATGGCGTTTGCTAAAAAAAGAAGGAATATTTTTATCAAGACAACGGACTTGGTGTGTAAGTACAGACCCTGAATTTACTGCTAAAGCTGCGGATGTTGTTGGATTATATTTAAATCCGCCGACAAATGCAATAGTTATATCTGTAGATGAAAAACCAAGTATTCAAGCATTGTCAAGACCTACGGGTTATGTAAAAACAAGTAATAAAAAAATTGTAAACGGTATAAAAAGCACATATAAAAGAAATGGCACGATAAATTTATTCGGGGCTTTGGAGATAGCAACTGGAACAGTATATTCTAAAACAACAGAAACAAAAAAAAGACCGGACTTTTTAGCTTTTATGGATGAAACAATAAAAGAAATAGACATTTTCGGAACGAAAGAAATTCATGTTATTTTGGATAATTATTGTATTCACAAAAAATGTGACGAGTGGCTTTTAAAGCATCCAAATGTACATTTTCATTTTACTCCAACATCAGCAAGCTGGTTAAATCAAATCGAAATATTTTTTGGAATATTTAGTAAAAAAGTTTTACGAGGAGCAAGTTTTAACGATGTAAAACAATTAATTGAAGCTATAAAAAAATATGTTAAATATTATAATAAAAATTGTCAGCCGTTTGTTTGGCGTAAAAGAGAAGTTAAAGGTTCTCAATTGAGAAATACAATTAAAAACTTATGCAATTAGACAATAGTTGCGATTTTTATTTTTTTTTGTTTACTAAATATTAATCTTTATCTTTTATTTTGACAATGCCTAAACTCTGCCTTTTTTATGATTTTTTTCACTTTTTTTGTTGTTTACTTATATTTTTTTTTAGTTTTTGACAATTTTTATAATTTTATAATTCGTGTAAAGTCTGTTTTGGTAGTTTTATGGATATAAAAAAAATTTTTTTTTAAAGCTGATTTTAAATATTGACAATTTTGCCGATTCAAAATAATATTTTACTAATTGAAATTAATATTTTTATAATCAAATAACCTTATTTATGGTTGACTTTATAGAGGCAGCCGATATTTTTAAAAGGGATAGGATGCAATTATGTTCAGCAAATATAACGCAAAAAAACTTTCAAATAAAGAATTATCGGATATTACAAAGATTGATATAAAATATTTTTCTAAACACAGAAATATCATTGAAAAAATATTTTTATTGCCTAAAGTGGATTTGCATCTGCATCTCGGCGGCTCTCTGCGCGTAGAAACCATTCTGGATTTGGCTAAAGAACAAAATTTCGAGCTTCCGGCTTATTCAAAAAACGATCTTGCAAAAATCGTTTCAAAAGACAAATATGAAAATCTTGAAGATTATTTGACCGTATTTGGAAAAATCACCGAACCTCTGCTTCAGGAAAAAAACGCGCTTGAACGAGCGGCTTACGAACTTGCGGAGGACTTAGCAAACGAAAACGTTATTTATTTTGAACTTAGATTCGCTCCGATGAACTACACTCATAAAAAATTAAAACCATACGAAGTGGTACGCGCGGTAAACGCCGGTCTTGAACGCGCGGAAAAAGACTTTGGAATAAAATCAAATATGATATTATGCGGAGTAAGAATTTTTTCCGCGAATATGTCTCCTTATCATAAAAAAATAGCGACGTTTTTTTCTTGTTTCAATAACAAACAGCTCGCTCAGGAAGTCGCAAGAAATACCGCGGTGCTGGCGGTAAACGCAAATAAAGTCGACGGAATTAAGCGGGCGGTCGGCTTTGATATTGCCGGACCTGAAAAAGGTTACCCCGCTAAAAATTTTGTCGACGCGTATAAACTGATTCAAAAAGCTGGATTATACAACACCTGCCACGCAGGCGAAGCGTTCGGCTGGCAAAGCATTAAACAGGCTATCGTCGATTGCGGAGTGGATAGAATCGGACACGGCACTAATCTGCTCGATAATATGGATTTGCTCGAATACGTTAAAGGGATGAAACGCATACCCGTCGAAGTCTGTATAACAAGCAATATACAAACCTGCGAGAATATAAAAGAATACAAAAGTCACCCGATTGGAGAATTTTTCAAAAAACACCGCCTCCGCATTGTAATTTGTCAGGATAACAGACTCGTGTCGAATACGTCAAAAACTAAAGAAAATTTCATTGCTCACTTATATCATAATCTGACTTTGCAGGATTTATGCTCGGTTGAACTCAACGGTTTAAAAAGCGGATTTATGAAAAGTTCCGAAAGATTGTCCCTGATTGCGCAATACGTAAAATATATCGAAACCAAATTCGGAGTTCGTTTATAACAAATGGTCGTCTTTTTAAACGCGGCCATTCTGTTCTTTTTAAGTTTGATTGGGTTTAAGGCATTCGGTTGGTTTGGAGTCCCGGCGGCTTTTATTTTTTTTGCGTTTATTTTCATAATAATTCAGCTTTTGACAGTTTCAATTAAATACGGCGAATTTGAACGGCTTGATCTTTCCGGCATTAATCTCCTTGACGTCCTTCTTTATAAAATATTCGGAGAGGTTTTTATAAAATTCCGAAAACAAAAAGAAATCGAGTTTGAAAATTTTTATTATAATCTCTGTCATTTTTTCGAAGTTAAATTCAAATTATATGCGTTATTAATTTTTTTAGTCGTAATTTTAACGTCCGGTTATTTTTATCTCGAATCCAAAAAAATTCAAAAAAAAATCAACTCGGTTATTTCGACTCAGGTTTTAGATTCAGCATCCTCGCAAAAAAAATTCGAACCTCCGGATAATATTAAATCAAAACAATTAAACGCAAATATTGAAAATACGGTATTTCAGAATCGCGAAATGTTTTATTCGCAGGATTCCGGAGCTTTGAACCGCGATTCGATAATTTCTTCTGAAATAAAATCCGATTCTTTTATTTATTCCGACGAAGCTTATTTTTTAAGGCTGAGCAATATTCAGGAATTCAAATCCAGATACGGAGATAAATGGGATATATATTTGATTAAAGCGTTAAACTATTATAAAGAAAATAAAATTGAAAATACAATTACCGCGTCTTTTATAAAAAAAGACGGTTCCTATAAATTAGAACCGTAACGTTTGATAAATAAAATTTTATTCTTCCCAGAATAATATCCGGTTGCAACTGTCGCAGGTAAATATTTTATTCTCTTTTCTTATCTCATTAACTGTCTGAGGCGGAATATCAATGTTGCAAGACGAACAAGTCGTTCCTGCGATTTTTGACAATACAGGCGTTTTTTTTGCGTTGAAAATTTTATTGAAAATCTGCTGGGCGCGGGGTTTTAATTTGGAGAACAATACCGATTTTTCATCAAGAAGTTTTTTTATGTTTTCTGATACGGAATCCATATAAGAATCTATAACTTTCATTATGCCGGACATCTGATTTTCATAATCGTTCACTTTTTCTTGGAAGGCGGGAATCTTTGAATTTAACTTTTCAAGTTCTTCCATATAGCCAAGCTGTTTAGTTTCATTCTCGGAAATATTGGTCTGGAAAGTTTTAATCTCGGATTTTAAGGCGTCAAATTCTCGTTGTGATTTTACGCCGAACATTTTTGCTCTGGAGCTTTCTATTTTTTTCGCCGAATCGGCGTTTGTTTCTTCAATCTTTTTTATTTCGTCATTGCATTTATTTATTTGATTCGCAATCGAATCATACTCTATTTTGATTTTGTCGTATTCAATTTTTATTATATTGTAATCTTCTTTTTTTTTTTGTTTTTCAAGTTCAAATGAACTCAGATTATCTTCGATTTTCTGAATCTGTTTCAGTATCAATATTTCTTCGCTCAAACTTCCCATAACTGTTTTTTCCTTAAAACAATCTAATTGAAAATGGTGGGCCAACAGGGACTCGAACCCCGCACCTGCCGGTTATGAGCCGGCTGCTCTACCAGATGAGCTATTGGCCCTTTTTATCAATAAATTTATTATTATGTTTTTTTAAATGCCAAAGCATTAACTTAAAAATTAAATTGTTTCATTTAAATTTTATGAAGTATTTTATTTATAAAAAAAAAATAGTCAAGCTGTTTTTTATTATTTTAAAAAAAAACTTTTAAATTCTATTTGTTTTTTTTTTATATATTTTTTAAAATAATTTTAAATAATTTTTTCGAGTTTATCCGAAAAGAATTTTTTGGGGTGTTATACAGCCTTATCCGATTATAATCTCGGATGTAAAATAACAAATTCAAAGGAGCGTTTTATGGGAAGAAAAAAATTAAATAACGACGATTTTGATAACGACAGTCTTAACGACGATTATGATAAAGACGACGATTTAGACGATCAGTACGACGATGACGACGAGGATATGCTGAAAGAAAGAATAACCTATAGCTGTAACGATTGCAACTACAGATGGCAGAAAGCCTATTCTCCAAAAAGCAAAGACGACGATATCGACTCATACGACGATTCTTATTATGATACGGAAATCACTTGTCCTATGTGCGGGAGTTCTGAAATCGACAGAATTTAACCTGAAAACTGCATTAGATTTTTGAAAAATTGCTGGAAGTAAGGAAAAATATTGATTTTGCGCTCTTTTCAAAAGCATTAATTTTTACTTAGCAGTTTTCAAGTTTTAACAAACGAGCATATATGTTTTGAAAAGCTTCATTTTTATTATCAGTGTTAAATTAGTATCTTATCAATAAATTTCTTGCATTTACGGCAAGAATATTTTTTAAAGCGTTTTGAAACCTATATAAATTACAGCGTCTTAGCGCTTTTTTTAATCTTCAACTTTTAAAAAGTTGAGGAAATAGTGAAACGAATTTTGAATATAATATTAAGCCGAATTTCCGGAAAAGGATTAAGACCAAATTATACGGTTATCCTTTTCCGATGAAATTCGGCTTAGGTTGAATATAATTGTATGACAAAAATTCTGATTATTAATCCGCCGTATTTAAAAAACTACAGTCGGCCTTCCAGAAGTCCGGCGGTAGCGAAAAGCGGAACCCTTTATTATCCGATTTTTCTTTCGTATTTAGCGGGTTATCTCGAAAAAAAAAATTATGAAATTAAACTCATCGATTGCATAGCGGAAAATCTTGAGTTCGACGATATATGCGGAATCATCCGGTCGTTTATTCCGGAATTTATTATCTCCGATTCGTCTATTCCAAGCGGAAAAAAAGACTCGTTGTTTCTTGACTCCGTAAAATCCGCATTTCCATCGGTTTTTTGCGCGTTAGTCGGTCCTTATCCAACCGCCTACTCGAACGAAATTCAAAATAATAATTTTAAATTCGACGCTTTTATATTGCGGGAATATGAATTTTCAGCCGGAAAATTGATTGAATTAAAATACAAAACGAATCTTAAAACCGTTTATTTAAACGACTCTACCGGAATTTTTAAAAATGGAACCGGTAATCCCGAACCTGCGAACCTCGACGAAATCCCTTTTGTTTCTTCCGTTTATAAACGCAGTCTGAATCCGAAAAAATATTTTTATTCCGCCGGATTGTATCCGGTTGTTTCTATTCTTTCAAGCAGGGGGTGTCCTTTTAAATGTTCGTTCTGCAATCTGCCGCACACTTTTTTTCTAACCGCTTACAGACGAAGAACCGTTCAGAATCTTATTGATGAATTTGAGTTTATAAAAAGAGAACTTCCCGATATTAAAGAAATCTGGATTGAAGACGATTCGTTTAACGCGGATTTGAATTATGTAAAAACTTTCTGCGCTGAAAAAATTAAAGCGAATAACCGATTGAAATGGACTATTAATTTTAATCCTCGCGTTTACGACGAAGAAACTTTATCTCTGCTGAGAAAAGCGGGATGCCGTCTGCTCGTCATAGGATATGAATCCGGTTTGAATTCTAATCTTGACATTATAAATAAAAATTGTTCCGTCAAGGATTATTTAGAGCTTGATAAACTTATCGCGAAAAACAAATTAAAAGTCCATGGCTGTTTCATAATCGGACTTCCATACGACGCAAAACAAAACGTTTATGAAACCTTTGCTCTTTCAAAAAAACTTCGTCTCGATACAGTCCAGTTTTTTCCGGTTATGCTGAATAAAAACACTCCGCTTTATGATTTATATAAAAACGGCGGCTGGCTTAAAACTGAAGACTCCGATTTCTACTGTCCTGACGGTCTACATCAAACAAACGCTTCCCTTCCGGATTTTTCCGACAGAGATATAATGGCGACCTGCGCGGAATTCAGAAAAAAATTTTATTTGCGAACTGAATATTTTTTTTACAAATTTTTTTCGGTGATTTTTTCTTGGGGCGAATTAAAAAGAACGGTTAAATCATTAATCAGATTCGCAAAATATCTTGTTTAATCTATAAATTTTCTGAACCATAATTCAAGACAGACAAGATTCCAGAGTTTATATCCGTGTTCTTCCCTGCATTCAAGATGAGCTTTTTTCATTCTCTCGATTTGAGTTTTATCAAAAATATTTCTTTTATAAAACTTTTCGGAAATCAAATCGTTCATATAATTTTTCAAGTCTTTTCGGAACCATTCCGATATTGGAACCGTAAATCCCATTTTCTCCCTATTTATAAGATTTGACGGTATGTAATCCTTGAAAGTTTCTTTAAGTATATACTTTGCGTTCCGGCATTTAAGTTTCAACGAAGAAGGTATCGAGGAAGCGAATTCAACGACTAAATGATCCATAAAAGGAGCGCGGCATTCAAGCGAAACCGCCATAGAAGCTATATCGACTTTCGTCATAATATCGTCCGGAAGATAGGTATTCAAATCAGTATATAAAAGTCTGCCGATATCGTCGGCGCCGGCGTCCTCATTCATTTCGCAAAAATATTTTTCTATTATTTTTTTTGATTCTATTCCTCTGATTTTTTCGCTGAATGCTCCGGTGTAAAATTTTTTTTTGAGAATTGAATTAAAATCTTCTATCATCGGCATATATCTGTCGATTTTATTATTTCCCGCCGCTTCGATTAGACGGTAAAATTTATTGTATTTAGTCTGCTGCTTAGACGAAGCCGGAATCATTTTTAACATTGTTCCGAAAATTGACTTTCTAATTTTTTCGGGAATAAACTCAAACATAGATCCGAGTTTGAACCCGAGATAGCGCAAATATCCGGCGAAATTTTCGTCGCCCGCGTCTCCGCTTAACGCCACTGTAACGTATTTTCGCGTTTCTCTCGACAAATAAAAAGTCGGCAGCATCGAAGTATCGGCGAAAGGTTCGTTATAATGCCAGACAAGTTTTTCCATATCGTTTATAATATCCGATTTTACGATAAAGGTATGATGGTCGGTATTAAATCTTTTGGCGACCTGTTCCGCGAAATGACTCTCGTTGAATCGTTTTTCTTCAAAACCGATTGAAAAAGTTTTTACAGGAACCGGACTTAATTCGCTCATCAATCCTACGATTATATTGCTGTCAATTCCGCCGGACAAAAACGCGCCGAGCGGAACGTCTGAAATCATTCTCAATTTAACAGATTCCGTAAGCAGACGTTTTAATTCGGATTTAATATAATTTATATCCGATATTTTTTCTTTTTTAAAAAGAGCGTCCCAATATTTTTCAATTTTAATTTTTCCGTTTTGATATATTAAATAATGCCCGTGCGGGAGTTTTTTCACGTCTTCAAAAGCTGAAAAAGGATGCGGAACATACTTGAACGACAAATAATGATGGATAGCCTCGAAATCGGGTTTTCTAATAAACCGCGAATCCTGCAATATGGATTTTATTTCGGAAGCAAAATAAAAAACGCCGTTTTGCATCGAATAATAAAACGGCTTTTTGCCAAGTCTGTCCCGAGCGGCAAATAGCGTTTCATTTTTAAAATCGTATATCGCAAAAGAAAACATTCCTCTCAGAAGCCCAAGACATCCGATTCCGAAGGTTTCGTATGTTTTCAATAGAACTTCAGTATCGCAATTTGAATAAAACTTTATTCCTTTTGATTCGAGATTTTTTTTTAATTCGAGAAAATTATAAATCTCTCCGTTAAAAACAAGTATTTTTTCTTTGTCTTCGCTTATGAACGGCTGGCGTCCGGCTTCGCTTAAATCGAGAATGCTTAATCGTCTGTGCCCGAAACCTACGTTATTTCTTATAAAAATTCCGGAATCGTCGGGTCCTCTGTGTTCAATAACGTCCGTCATTTTTAACAGAGTTTTTTTTTCCGGCGTCCTGTTTTGAATTTCTATTAACCCGCAAATACCGCACATAATTATTTGATTAAATCAATTTTTAAATTGAGACAATAAAGTCTCCCCGGTTTTTATTATTTTGCTTTTCAATAAAAACAAAACTTCGGAATCGGCTTTAAAATCCGATATGAGTATGACCGTAGAGCCAAACGCAAAAATTCCGAGTTCGTCAAGTTTATTGATTGTCTTAGGAAACTCGAACTTAGTCAATCCCCGCTTATATTTTTTTTCATTATCGTTAAGATAAGAAAGGCGGACGTCCCCTACCCCCATTGCCGCTACTTTGACAACGCATACATTAGAGTTCATTGTTTTAATAAGAGTCGAAACCCTCTCGTTCACGTTAAATAATCCTTTAACTTTGTTTAAAGTCAATCCGTTTACAGGCCAGAAATCACCTGGTTGATAATAAAACGATTCTATCTCTCCGTCGACCGGCGAATGAATTCTGTGATAATTATACGGAGCGAGATAAATCGAGCAAAACCAGCCGCCGGCAAATAAACCGACGTATTCCGCGGGCAGAAGTTGGTCCAATTTATATTCTATGTTTTTCGCCTGTATCAAAGTATTATTGTTTATTAATCCAGCCTCGCTTATAAATCCGTCTACCGGAGAAACCAAACCGGGTCCCGCGGGTCTGCAGTTTTTTTTTAATTTTCTGCAGAATAACTTTTGAACGGAATCGTATTTTTCAATATCCGCCTCAGCGTCGCTCATATCGATTTTGTAAAACGATACAAACAGTTTTTTCATTATCGAAACCAGAATTTTCGGAGATTTTAACTCGAAGATTCTTTTCAATATCAATCCGAAAAATTTTCTCGGCATAATGGAAACTATCGCGTAGAGAATTGTTTTCATGATTATCTAAAAAAAGATTTAAAAAATTTAAACGCGGACCTTGCGGTTCTTTTTCCCTCGCTTGGAGCCGCGATAAACTGAAAAAGCTTTTTCAAAATATATCTCGGATTCAAATGATATCTGCGGTAAGCGGTATTGCAGAATTCCACGATTCTGTCCCGCGGAAGTCCGGGAAGACTTATAACGCAATTATGTTCTCCGGTCGGAGTAAGCCATTGTTTAAAATCTTCCGTGAGCAGATAACCGTTTGTTTTCGCCCAATCATACGCTTCCGTCCCCGGATAAACGTATAACGGATAAAATTGAAAACTATCGCAGTCGAGCTGCCGCGAAAATTCATAGCTTTCATTCATAGTCCGTTCTGTTTCTCCAGGATTCCCTATCATCATACATCCGTGAACAAGCAATCCAGCTTTTTTCGCGTTGCTCATAAATTTAAGAGACGCTTCTTTTGAAATTCCTTTATGCATATTCTTCAACACTTCGTTGCTTCCGCTTTCAAAACCCACTATGAGAAGACGGCAACCGGCGGATTTCATAATTTGCATTGTTTCAAAATCCAAATCAGCTCTCACATTGGCATACCATTTTAATTTGTTATTATTTTTTATCAACAACTCGCAGATTTTATGAGTTCTTGGCCTGTTAGCGGTAAAAGTATCGTCTTCAATAGCGACTTCTTTTACATCCGGCAATTCATTTTTTATATATTCAAATTCTTCGGCTACGCTTTCAGGCGTTCTCAATCTATACCGCCGGCTGTGAAACGTTTGAGGATATACGCAGAAAAAACATTTAAACGGACATCCGCGTCCCGTTATTATCATAGCCATAGGATAATCCGCCGCGGCAAAATAATATTCTTTAACGTTCAAATATTTTTTATATACGTATGCGGCAAAAGGTATTTCATCGAGATTTTCAATGAGCTCTCTGCGCTCGTTGACGATTATTTTTCCGTTCTCTCTGAAACAAATTCCCTTAACGTTTTTAAACGAACTTTTTTTATTAATTTCAAAAGCAAGGTCTCTTACGGTATAATCGTATTCGCCTATGCATATAACATCAACCGCAGGCGCCGATGCGAGCGTCTGTTCGGGCAGCGCAGAGGGATGCGTGCCGACAAGAACAATGCAAACGTTCGAAATTTCAGGCTTGATAATCGCCGCTATATTCATATCGTTGAAAATACTCGGAGTGCTCGAATCTATTACGATAATATCCGGTCTGAATTTTTTTAGTTCAGCCAGCATATCATCAACGGATTGATTTTTTGCCGCGGAATCCATTAATAATGTTTCGAATCCGGATTTGTCGCTGACGCCCGCGGCGTATGCGAGCCATATCGGATAATATAAAGTTCCGCCTTTTGTAACTGCCGGGCTTCTCTGGCTTCTCGAAAAATGCTTATAAAACGGAGGATTTAAAAAAGCTATTTTCATAACGATTCTACCGTTTTCTTAATCGAATCTATCACAAAATTCTGCTGGTATTCGTTCATTCCCGGAAATATCGGGAGTGAAATAACTTCCGCGCTGACTTTTTCGCTTACCGGCAAATCATTTTTGGAATAACCAAGATATTTGAACGCAGGCTGCAGATGCAGGGGTATCGGATAATGAACCGCAGTCGGAACTCCGAATGATTCGAGTTTTTCCTGAAATTTATCGCGTTTATTTTCAATGCGTATCGTAAATTGATTAAATACGTGTTTGCAGTTTTTTTTTGTTTCCGGAATTTTTATTCCTGAAATTTTTTTTAATTCTTCGCAATAAATCTTTGCGAGTCTGATTCTGTCGGTTATCCATTCGTTTAAACGTTTAACGCGAACGGTCAATACAGCCGCCTGAATATTGTCAAGACGTCCGTTGATTCCCATAACCTCGTGAACATATCGTTTTTCCTGTCCATGAACCCGTATCATAGAATAATATTTATCGAGTTCTTCCGAATTCGTGGTTATCATGCCTCCGTCTCCGAAACAGCCGAGATTT
>DAINAU010000107.1:0-15024 GCA_036733285.1 bacterium | reverse complement strand
AAATTACAAAAAAATGGGGATATAAAATAATCTTAAGAACTTATGACTGTCGAGATATTTCATCAAGAGAATCGGAAAATAAACCAAGCCGTTCGAGTCCTATTACCACGCTATCTTTATCAAGAATACGTATAACAACGCTTTCGCCGTAATTTGTTGGCAAAACCGAAACCCGCATATCAATATGTTTTCCGGAGATGTTAAAAATAATTTTTCCGTCCTGCGGAAGGCGTTTCTCGGCGATATTCAAATTTGCCATTATTTTAATTCTTGAAATCAAAGCGTTAAGCAAAGATTTGGGGTAAGATTTGATATCGTATAAAATTCCGTCGATTCTGTAACGGAGTTTTACTGAATTTTCATAAGCTTCTATATGAATATCGCTCGCTCTTTCTTTAATAGATTGACGGATTATTTCATCGGCGATATCAATTGTAGAATAATTTGAATTCAAACTTTCGATTTCTTCGGCAGGTTTAGTTTCGTTTAAATAAAATTTGTTTATGCATTCGATAATGTTTTGCGGTTCGCAGTAATGAGCTTTTATAGCGCAGCCGGTAAGCAGTTTGAGTTCGTCTAAAATTTCGACGTTGGCGGCGTCCGCCATTGCGATTTTTAACACGTTTTTTGATTCGTCAAAATCAAATGGTATAACGGTATATTTCAGAGCGAAAGAGTAAGAAATTTTGGTTAAAACGTCAGGTTCGATTTTCAGCTTCTGAATTTCTAAAACAGATGTTTCATTAAGTTTCATTAAAATATAAACTAATAGCTTTTTTGCGTTTGTCAAGATAAATAATTTTTTTCTTTGCTTTTTTATAAACTTGTTATATAAGGTAATTTATGATAAATATAACGGATATTGGAATTTTAACGAATTACGATACCTGCGATATATTGATAAAAAAGAAAAATTTTTTTTCAAACGACACTATTTTTTTTCAAACCTCTTATCCCGCGATCCGCTCCGATGTTTTATCAAAGTTTAATACTGAAAACAAACCAAAAATTATTTTCGACGAATATTTCGCGGCTTTAAATACATCCGGAATACTATACAAAATAACCGAAGTTCCTATAAATTCGGAAAAAATAAATTTGTTTAATCTGATAAAATATGAGTTTGACAAATATTTTTCAATTCTGCCAGATAACGTTTATTGGAATTATTCAGTAGTAAACAATTCGGAAAAAACAGCAAAAATATTAATATCCTGCGCGGAAAAAAAATATATAGATAAACTTTTAAACGATTTTTTAGAATCAAAAGTTTATTTAAACTCGATAGAACCCGCTGAAATATGCGCGTTAAATTATATATTTGAAAAATATAATAAAACCAATTTTATTGTTTTTACAAAAATATTCAATACCGTAACTTTTTCTTTTGTAAAAGATAAGGAATTATTTTTTATCCGCAATATAGAAAGCGTTAATGCGGATATATCAAACGAATTTGCGAAGACATGTAGTTTTATAAAAAACAAAAATCCCGAGTTTAATCCCGATTCGATTTTTACAAATGAAAAAATTCTTATATCAAACATTGATTTATTTAGAAGCGGAGCTGTTGAAATAATTAGTTTAGGCGAAACTGAAAATCTGATTTGCGCGGGACTAATTCAAGACAAAAAAATAATAAATCTGAATTTTATAGACAAAAATAATTTAAAAATTATCAATCAAACAAAAAATCGAAAATTAAATTTTATATTCAAAGCAAGTCTATTTTTTTTTATAATTTTACTTTTTGCCATCATAAATCTTAAAATTATTATCCAATCAAATAGAATTAAAAACAAAACGTCGATAATAAACAATCAATTAAAACTAAAAAAGGTTAACTTTGAAGATTTACAAAACAAAAAAAAATTTGTCGAGCAAAACAGACATTTATTAAACGCCGCGCAAAATTCAAGTTATGTTTATAAAACTCTGACGATGTTGGCGGGCTGCGTTCCTACCGGCGTCAGTTTAACGGAAATAAATATAAATCCATATTCTATCGAATCTGAAAAAGCGGTAAAATATAAAGGATATAACTATGCGGAAAATACGGAGGGAACAAATAACGCTAAAACAAAAATCGAAATAAAAGGAAACTCCGACAATTATCAATCGATAAACTTATTTGTGAAAAATTTAGACGGATGGAACAAATTAAAAACAATCGACATAATATACGCGAAAAAAAAAGAGAATCAATTTTTATTTTTAATTGAATGCAGATTTTAAAAAAAATATGAAATCGTTTGTAAAGAATAATATTTTTGTTTTATTGCCGTTAATTATTTTAATTGTTTTAACTTTTTATAATTTTGCGGAACTTAAAAAATCCAAATCTTTTTTTTTAAATACAAATGAGCAATTAAAAAACACATTAAAATCAGAAGCAGAAGCGGGGATAATAAACAAAAATTTTGATTCAATTAATTTATTAAAAAATCAAATTGAAATCAAATCTAAAAAGAATTTTTTAATCATTGAAAAATTTAATTCGGCGGCTGATGAATCCGGAATTACAATAGAATCCATTCACACCAATAATGATATTTCTATCGAATGTCGCGGCGGTTTTTATAAATTAGTCAAATTTATCGGATTAATAGAGAATTTTTCGTTAGCTATATCATCGAATAAAATTTGTCAAATAAACGAGAGCGGAAATATTTTATTTTGTAAAATAACTATAGAAAATCAGAAATTATGAAACCTGTTAATAAATTCATTTTTATAATCATAATTATTATTTGCTCGATTTTTTTTATATTATATTTAATTTTGGGAGATATAAATTTTAATGAATTATTTTTAACGACTTCAGAAAATTTACAAAATTTTAAAAGTAAAAACGCGGATAATAATACTTCTAAAGAAAATGAAATCGAAACGATTGAAAACCAATCTTTAAAATTCAGAGATCCTTTTTATAAAAAGATAGCCGCCGCGAACAGAAATTCTAATGAAAATCCAAAGACTATTATTGAACTAAAAGGAATATTATTTGATAACAAGAATACTCCGACAGCGGTTATATTATACGGCGGCAAAAACTTAGATTATAAAAAAGAAGGCGAAATATTAGAAAATATTTTAATAGAAAAAATTTTTTCCGATAAAATAATCGTAATTGAAAATAAATTTCGCCGGACTATATATTTAAAATAAATTCGGCAATATACGCCAAATTTATGTTTATTCTCCTAATCCAAATTTCATCGGAAAAGGATAACCGTAAAATTATAGAAAAACAATCTTTCAAAAACTGTCAGTTTGTAGAGTTTTATTATTTTTGCGGGCGGCATTTTTCTGCTTTTATACCGCATTTTACTTGTATCGGATTTTACTTCGCGGTTTTGCATCGAAAATAAAATAAAGAAATTCGCTTGTTTTTTTGTTTTAAGCATAGTAAAATTACGTCTAATTTTGTGAAAAAAGTTTTAGGAGTATTGTAAAATTATGGCTGAGAAAGTTGTAAAATACGATGAAAAATCAATAAAAACATTAAGTTCTCTTGAGCATATCCGTCTGCGTCCGGGGATGTATATAGGCAAGCTCGGTTCAGGCGGAGCGCACGACGACGGAATTTACGTGTTATTAAAAGAAGTAATAGATAACGCTATCGACGAATATATAATGGGTTATGGAAAACAGATAAATATCGAGATTAAGAATGAAAGCGAATTCAAAAGCAAAGACGATTATTGCGCTATTGTCCGAGATTACGGACGCGGAATACCGCTGGGAAAAGTTATAGAATGCGTTTCTCAAATAAATACCGGCGCGAAATATAACGACGACGTGTTTCAATTCAGCGTAGGGTTGAACGGAGTCGGCACGAAAGCGGTCAACGCTTTGTCCTCGAGATTTTTTGTCGAAGCGTATAGGGAAGGACAGTTTGTTCACGCGTATTTTGAAAACGGTTTGTTAAAGAAGCAGACAAAGGGGAAAACCTCGGAGCCGAATGGAACCAAAGTTGGATTTACGCCGGACGAAGCTCTTTTTAAAAAGTTCAAATTTGAGATTGAGTTCGCCGAAAAAAGAATCTGGCATTACGTTTATTTGAACAGCGGTTTGACTATAGATTTAAACGGAAAAAAATATTATTCGAAAAACGGTCTTCAGGATTTGTTGTCCGATACGATAAAAGAAGAAAACATTTATGATATAATACATTATAAAGATAAGATGCTGGAATACGCTTTTTCCCACACTTCAAACTATGGAGAAGATTATTATTCGTTTGTCAACGGTCAATATACGAACGACGGCGGAACGCATTTATCCGCGTTTAAAGAGGGAATACTAAAGGGAATAAACGAATTCGCGCAAAAAAATTTCGACGGGGTGGACGTTCGGGACGGCGTTATAGGAGCGATAGCGATTAAACTTAAAAATCCCATATTCGAATCGCAGACAAAAAACAAACTCGGAAATCCCGAAATAAAACAATGGATAGTGACAACGGTAAAAGATTCGCTCGCGTTATTTTTGAACCGGAATAAAGAAATCGGCGGAAAGCTTATAGAGAAAATATTGCTGAACGAAAAAATCAGAAAAGATTTGCAGGCGGTAAAACGCGAAGCCAAAGCTATGTCGAAAAAAATTGCGCTGCGCATTCCGAATCTCCGCGACTGCAAATATCATTATACGGATAAAAACGAGAGCGCGGAGAAAACCACGATTTTCATCACAGAAGGACAATCGGCAAGCGGCAGTATGGTGTCCTGCCGCGACGTTTATACTCAGGCGATATTTTCTTTGAGAGGCAAACCGAAAAATTGTTTCGGTCTTCCTCAGAATACTATATACAAAAACGAAGAATTATACAATATTATGAAAGCGCTCGATATTGAAGACGGTTATGAATCTTTAAGATACAATAGAATCGTAATTGCCACTGACGCAGACGTGGACGGATTGCATATCAGAAATCTGATTTTAACTTTTTTTCTTCAATATTTTAAGAATCTTGTCATAGGCGGTCATATCTATATACTTGAAACTCCTATTTTCAGAGTAAGGAATAAAAACGAAACTATTTATTGTTACGATGATAAAGAAAGAGAAAACGCGATACGGAAGCTCGGCAAATCTTGCGAAATCACAAGGTTTAAAGGACTTGGCGAAATTTCTCCCAAAGAATTCGGGCAGTTTATCGGAGACGATATAAGACTGATTGATATAGACGTTCATAGAGATACGGTAATCAGTTCCATATTGAGTTTTTATATGGGTTCTAACACGCCTGAAAGAAAAGAATTTATTATGCAAAATTTAATTTAAGAGATTACGAATTTAATTCGAGGTTTGATTTAATTATGGAATATATGCGCAAATTATTTGAATCCAATTTTTTAGAATACGCTTCTTACGTTATAAAAGATAGAGCTATTCCTCATATTATCGACGGATTGAAACCGGTTCAAAGAAGAATACTTCATTCGTTATGGGAAAACGACGACGGCAAATTCAACAAGGTCGCGAATATTGTAGGACATTGTATGAAATATCATCCGCACGGAGACGCCTCGATTTACGAAGCCCTTGTGAATCTCGCGCAAAAAGAATATTTCATCGACAAACAGGGAAATTTCGGGAATATATTAACCGGAGACGAAGCTTCAGCCGCAAGATATATCGAATGCCGTTTGTCGCCTCTCGCTAAAGAAGTGTTGTTTAATCCGAAAATCACAGAATATCTTCCTTCATACGACGGAAGAAATCAGGAGCCTGTAACGCTTCCGGCTAAAGTTCCAATACTGCTGATGCAGGGAGCCGAAGGCATAGCTGTAGGAATGTCCACGAAAATTCTGCCTCATAATTTCGGAGAATTGTTGAAAGCTCAAATAAAAATTTTAAAAAATGAAAATTTCAAGATATATCCGGATTTTTTACAGGGCGGAGTAATCGACGTTTCGGAATACCAAGACGGCAATGGAAAAGTAAAAATTAAAGCCGTAATGGAAGAAAAAAAAGGGACTAAAAATATTATTATCAGCCAGATTCCTTACGGAACCACCACAGACAGTCTTATATCGTCGATAGAAGAAGCGGCAAAAAAAAATAAAATAAAAATAGCTTCGATAAACGATTATACCACGGAAAAAATCGAGATAGAAATTGAAACGGCGCGCGGCGTGTCCGTTGAAGAAACTATGAAAGGGTTATACGCTTTTACCGACTGTCAGATTTCCATATCCGTGAACGCGATTGTCATAAAAGAGAATAAGCCCGTAAACATAGGCGTAAAAGAAATATTAAAATACAATACCGAGATTCTTGTTCAATTATTAAAAAGAGAATTGGAGATTAAACTCGGAGAACTCGAGGATTTGCTGCATAACAAAACGCTCGAGCAGATTTTTATTGAAAATAGAATTTATAAATCGATTGAAGAATGTAAAACTTACGAGCTTGTCATACAAGCGGTTCAAAACGGATTAAATAAGTTCAAACATTTATTTATCCGCGAGGTTACCATTGACGATATTGAGCGGCTGCTTCAGATACCCATAAAAAAAATATCGAGATACGATATTGAAAAAGCGAAAAAAGATATGGACGACATTGTCCGCGACATAAAGAAATGCAAAGCTAATTTGAAAGGGATAACTCAGTTTTCAATTGATTTTCTCCAGAATTTATACGATAAATACGCTAAAAAGTTTCCGAGAAAAACGAAGATTGGAACAGTCGAAGTAATTGATAAAAGCGAAGCTGCGCTTGAAAACATCAAGGTTTGCTACGATAAAGAAACGGGATATTTTGGAACCGACGTTAAATCCGAAGATTTTATCGTAACTTCGAGTTACGCTAAAATACTCGTTATTTCCAAAAAGGGAATTTATAAAGTCGTCAATGTTCCCGAACGCGAGTTTGTCGATAAAGACGTGATATATTTCAACGTATTTAATGAAAACGTTTTATTTTCCGTAGTTTATAAAAATTTGACTAATAAATATTCTTTCGCAAAACGTTTTAAAATAGAAAAATTTATAACGGGCAAAGAATACAGATATTTCAACGACCCGGGAAAATTAGATTTTTTTTCGTTGAACGAGCATATAAAATTAGAAGTCGAATACGTTAAGAAGCCGGGGATGAAAAAACCGACGGAACAATTTAATATGGACGATGTTTTAATAAAAGGGGCTAACACGTTAGGAGTCAGATTATCGAATAAAGAAGTTGCAAAAGTTAAAACTGTGAAATAGAATGATTGAATTGATAAAAAATGAACAATAAAGCCGAGCTGGAATATTTTGAAAAATATATGAAAATAGCGATAGAGGAAGCGGAAACGGCTTACAAGGAAGACGAGGTTCCTGTGGGAGCGGTAATAGTTGAAAACGGGAATATATTAGCGCGCGCTCATAACCGAAACAGGCAGACGTCCGATACGACGGCTCACGCTGAAATTCTCGCCTTGCGGGAAGCGTCAAAGATAAAAGGAAAAATAAGATTGACCGAATCGGATATTTTTATTACAGTAGAACCCTGCCCTATGTGCGCCGGAGCTATAATATACGGCAGAATAAAAAGGGTTATATACGGATGCGCGGATTTGAAAGCGGGATGCGACGTTTCGGTATTGAATATACTTGATAATCCTAAATTCAACCACAGGACGGAAGTTGTTAGAAATATAAAAGAAGAAGAATGCAAGAAAATACTAAGGGATTTTTTTCAAGAAAAAAGAGTAAAGAACGCGGGGTTGAGATATAATTATGCTTCATAAACCGACCGGTCTTTCAGTTTCGCAGCAGCCTGAACTCCGAACCATACTTGCGCCGCAATTATTGGAATCAATAGAATTGCTTCAATTTACAAGTCTGGAGTTAAGCCAGTGGATAGAAAATGAAATTCAGCAGAATCCGGCGTTAGAAGCCGCGGATAATAAAGAGGAATTTGAGGAAGAAGACCAAGCGGAAGAACTTGAAACCGGCGCGGATTCGGGCGCGGAAGACGATAACGATACCGCTGAAAAAGATAATTCCGGTCAAAGCGAAGAAAGTCAGGAAACATCTTCGCCGGAAGAATTTTCCGCAGACGCCGAAAAAGCGGTCGATTATACCGATAAGACCGGCGAAGAAAAAGGGAAGAAAGACGATTATGACGAAATAGAAGCTAAATACGAGGGAGATTCAAGTGAAAACGGAGAAGAGTCTTTTGACGCCGACTGGGAAAACTATTTTGACGACGTCAGCGATATAGGGTATGTAGGTTCTTCATCGTATAATTCAGACGAAGAAAAAGATTCTTTTGAATCTTATACGCCTGAAAAAATTTCTTTATTCGAACATTTGCAAAAACAATTAATGCTTGTCATATCGAATCATAACGATTATAAAATCGCGCTTCATCTAATCAGTTCCATTGATGAAAACGGTTATATTAACACGAGCGTTGAATCTGCCGCCGAATATTTCAATACTTCAGTTGAAAAAATCAATAAGATAAGGAATATAATATTAAATCTCGAACCGCCGGGAATATGTTCGTTAAATTTGAAAGAATTCATATTATTTCAACTTAAACAAAAACAAAACGCAAACACAAAATGGCCGATTGAAATCGTTGAAAAACATTTTGATTTAATTCATAACCGTAAGATTTTGGAAATATCGAGGAGAATGAAGCTGACTCCTGCGCTTGTGGAAAAATGTCTTGACGATATTTCAAGATTGGCTCCGTATCCGGCGTTTGCGTATAACGACCAAAGCGGCGGAAATTTTCAATACATAATACCGGACGTTTATTTCAAAAAAATTAATTCCGAATGGATGGTAATAATTAACGACGATTATTTGCCGTATTTAAGAATAAATCCGTATTACAGAAAACTCGCTTATATGAAATCCACAAATAAACAGGAGAAACAGTTTTTAAAGGAAAATATAGTCTCGGCGGAAAATCTTTTGAAAGCTATAAATCAACGACATTTGACTATGTATAGAGTCGCCACAAGAATTCTTGACAGACAGAAAGATTTTTTTGAAAAAGGCATATCTCATCTTAAACCAATGGTTTTAAGAGAGATTGCCGAAGATTTGAAATTGCACGAATCTACCATTTCGAGATGCACAAGGGGAAAATACGGGCAGACCCCGTTTGGATTGTTTGAATTGAAATTCTTTTTTTCTAACGGACTTCCCACGACTTCAGGAAACGAAATATCATCTGTCGCCATAAAAGAAAAAATAAAAAAAATAGTTTCCGAAGAGGAACTTACAGACCCCGTATCTGATATTGATATTTGGAAAAAACTAACATATGAAGGAATTATAGCGGAGAGAAAAACCATTTCTAATTACAGGGACGAAATAGGAATTTTGCCCAAACATTTGCGCAGAAGAATATTTAAAAAAAAAGTTTAAAAATATATTTATAATATTTTTATTCGGGAGATTGATAAAAATGCAAAAAAAGAAAAGCCGGAATAAACCGACTAATAAACCTCAAAACCGTCAAACCACGGACGCTAAACCAAACTACTACAAACCCCATCAAAGAAATCACCGTCCGCAATTTGATATGCAGTCAAAGGAACCGCATCGACAAATACAAAAACCGGTAGATTCAGTTCCGGAAATAATCAAATTAGAATCCGAACTAAAAGCTCCTTATACTCAAAAAATAATGAGTCAGGTTAATAAACTCGCAAATGCGGGCAAATCAAAAATAATTTTCGATTGTTCGGACATAATTTCAATAACAAGTTCCGGATTTGCTTTTTTATTATATTGCTTAAGGATTTGTCATAACGCCGGCGGAGAAGTCAAGTTATGCAGTCTTTCAGGGCAAATCATAGAGCTTTTAAAAATTTCGCATCTTGATTTGACGTTTGAAAGTTTTAAAAATGAAGAGGAAGCGTTAAAAAGTTTTGAGAATAAAACCGAGCTTCTTTTCAGGCAGGAAAAACGAAAAAGAATGAAAGAACTTCTAAAAAAAACATTTTTGGACGACTCCACCGAACCGGTTTATTAAAATTATTGGAACAATTTCTGACCGCGCTCCAATATTTCGCAAATAATAAAAAAAAATTGAAATATTTAAAGAATAGATATACAATATACGCGTAAATGATTTTTAAGGAGAACTTGAAATATGAAAGTTTTAACTTTGAAAATATTGAATATATTAATTATTGGGTTAGCGATATTTTTTTGCATTGAAAATTATGCCGAATCGAATAACGATATTATTCAAGATAACAGCGTTACGTTAAACGAAGATAGAAGCGAATATTTTAGAAATGAGATTTTAAATAATTTGACAAAGACTCAGATTTTAAATTATTTAAACAGAAAAGAGGCAAATGAAAAATCAACGTCAAAGGAATTATCCGCGAAATATATTTTAAATTTATTGCCGCCGTATGATAGAAAATTAGACCCTGCGATTGGCGACAATTGGAACGCGCTTTCTTCGGCGGAAAAAGACGCTTTAAGATATGAGTGGTTTCAAAAAAATAAAAACAGCGTCTCGACCCGCGAACTTCAAAATTTTATAGCGATAAACGATTTAATTCAAAAAGCGCGGGAAGCTGAAAACCAGAGAAAATTAAGGGGATCAAGACAAAGATTGGATTTCGCTCAAACAATGACAGATAGTCAGTTTATGACTTTATTGGAAAAAACCGTTAAAAATATCGCTCCGAAAGTTGAGCCCGCGCAGGTTGCAGTTAAACCGATAGTCAAAGAAACCGTTCAAAAAAAATCTTATTCGACAAAATCAAAACCGATTAAATCATCAAAAAAGAAATCAGGAAAAACCTCCAAATCAAAAAAAACAGCTAAAGTAAAAACTGGAAAAGTTAAAGAAACGTTTCCGGTTTTGGGTTCAGTTAAACCTCGAGATTTTGACGCGAAAGAAAATGCCGAGAACATTGAAAACAAGGTAAAAACGAGAGAATTGAATGTTTCCGGTTTAAAAAACGAACCGCCCAAAAAAGTTTCCGAAGACAATCAGTTTGACGAAAAAATAAAAACTTTGCAATCGAAGATTTCAACATTGAAAAATCAATTAAACACTACTTCTACTGAAATAGACAGTTTGAAAAATATAAAAAAATCTATTCAGCCGGAAACTCGCGACGAGAATAAAACAAGAGAAGAATTGAGAAAACTTGAACTTGAAAAAATCAAGTCGATAGGCGTCGAATAATTAAATTCAGAATTTTCACCTGAGGACAAAAATATGAATATAAAAAATAATCAGCCGCTGTTTAATTCCGGTCAGGACGATAAAAAAATTTATATTTTAACAAAAGGCTCGCTGCGTTTGTTTTTAAAATCGAGTCTGACAGATAATGAATATCCGTTATATACGGTAGCCGAACCCGGAGCTATTTTTGGAATTGTTGAAAATGTTTTGAGTCTGAAAAGAATTTTAACGGTTAAATCAGCGTCAGACGAAACCGACGTGAACGTGATTGATATGACCGGCAAGAATTTAACGGTAACAGTTCAAAGCAATCCCAAACTCGGATTGCAGTTTGCAATAAACCTTGCATTGCGTTTAAAGACCACTAACGCCCAGCTTACTTCTATGTCAAAGATTCTGAATGATATAAGAGCCAACACAAATAATCTTTGCGTTCAATATTACGATATATGCGAAGAAATTAATCAATTGAACGCAAAATTTCAGTTTCCATGGCTGAAGGCAATTTATGAACAGGGGAAAATAAATCTGATATATAAATACGGAAGTTCGGCTAAAGCCGGTAAAGACGTTCTTGAAGAAATGGTTGAAGCGAGAAAAAATTTAATCGGCGCCGTCGAAAAAGAAAATCTTGAAACATCAGGCGCAAAAGTATATAAACCCGGCGACGTGGTTTGCGTAGAGGGCGAGATCGGAAAGGAAATGTTTATACTTCTCGATGGCGAATTAAGCGTTTATGTGAACAATAATAAAGTCGCCGAAATTATAAAAAAAGGCGAAATACTCGGTGAAATCGCGGTTTTGCTCGGATTGAAAACCAAATCTTTTGAAAAAAGAACCGCTACCGTTAAAGTGAAGAAAGACGCTAAAATATTAAGCATTCCTTTTGATAAGATATTCGAGGTCATAAATAAAGACCCGAAAGTTATCGTTCATATTATGAAAACATTATCAGAACGCGCTCCGGAATCATATAACAAACTTACCGAGACATATGAAAAAATTGATAAGGCGATAAATCTGATGAATCCGACCGCGTCGACTTCCGCCACTTGTCCCAAAGCGTTCCAGCAAATGATAACGTTGATAAATCAGAAAGCGAACGATAAAGAAAAGGTGGCTGATTTATTGAAAAAATTGGATACATTGATAAGCGACGCGAAAAAGGATTATAATAAATATTCCGAAGTATATGAAAATCTTATAAAATAAAATATTAAAATAAACGGGAATAGTTTTATGAAACAAATCAAAATTATAATTTTTGTTACAGTAATTTCATTTATGTTTTTGATTCCGGCGTCGGCGTTTCCTCCGCCGCATCCTCAATTTTCAAACGACGCCGAAATGATGAATTTGTTTAAAAATCATTTAAAAAAACAGAGGGAAATGAAACAGTCTATACGCAAATCGCCGTCGTTTAAGTCTTTTCAGTATCCTGCCGCTACCGGGCAGCATAAAATCTGCGTTATATTACTCGAGTTCACCAACAAATCTTTTAACGCTCAATATAACGCATCATATTATCATAATAAAATATTTAATCTTAATGAGAACAGTCTTGCAAAATATTATAACGAATGTTCTTACAACAAATTTAATTTAATCGGTTCGAGCGCGGACGTTTATGGACCATTTACAAGTTCAAAAACAATGGAATATTACGGACGCGACGGAAACGACGTTGATAATTTTAATTCTTCGCCGCATCTTATGATTCAGGAAGCCATAGAATTAGCCGAATCGAGCGTTAATTTTGCGAATTACGATTATAACGGCGACGGAAAAGTAGATCATCTTATAGTTATTCATTCGGGCGGAAATCAAGCGGTTACGCATTCTACAAACGATATTTGGTCGCATAATTGGTTTGTGAACGGACCTTATGAAACCGCTTATCAAACGAATGACGGCGTAGCGGTTTATACGTATTCAACCTTTGAAGAAAACGCCGCGCTTGGTATGATGGCTCACGAATTCGGACACGATTTGGGATTGGCGGATTTATATAACACTGAGTCGGGGGATGCGGTAGTAGGCGACTGGTGTTTGATGGACCACGGTTTGTATAATGGACCAGGCGACAATGGTTCGTCGCCGGCTCATCCCTCGGTTTATAATAAAGTTTTTTTAAATTGGATTTCTCCGTCTGTGATAAATTCCAGATATTCAAATTATTCTTTAAATAATATTGAAGTAAACGACGTTGCTGTAAAAATACCGCATCCGTCGGCTTCAAATCCGTCTAAAGAATACTATTTGATAACAAACCGGCAAAAGAAAGGATACGATTCTTATATTCCTGGACATGGAGTTTTAGTTTGGCATATTGATGAAAATATCGGTTCTATGAGCAATAATAATATAAATGATTTTACGCCGCCGAGAGTTAAGCTTATCGCTCAGGATAATACCTATCCCGACTGGAATAACGGAGATTCCGGCGACCCTTGGAAAAATAATCAGACCGGATTGACTGCGACTTCGGTTCCAAACAACGCGGCTCATAACGGACAAGTATATAATAATTCGCCGATAATATCTTACATCGGGGCTTCGGGCGACGCGATGACTCTGAATATTTTATCGGGGTATCATGTTACCGAAGACGTTTTGATAAATTCAATAAATTATAGTTCGGGAAAATTTCAAATACAATGGTCGGTAAATCCTGAATTTTCCGAATTGGCAAACATATCGTATTACATTATAAAAATATATTATGGAATGAATTCGTCGCCGGAACCCGATTCCACAATAGAAACCGTTTCTTCGAATATAATTTTTTCTACAAATTCGCCGGTATCAGTGATAAGAGTATGCGCATATAATTCTAACGAAATGTTGTTAACTCAATCAAAAGAAACTTTCATATATAATACTGATAGATTAGTTTCCTCTAACCCAATTTATAATGGTTCTAATATTCAAATTGTTTCAAACGATAACGTGGAAATTCAAAATACGCCGGATTATTCAGGAACGGCAAAAGATTATATTTTACTTGAAAGCGGAACCGATACTTTTGTAAATGTCGGTTTGAATTCCGCTAAAGATTTGAATTTGAAAATTAATACGTCTTCCCGGAATTATTTTGTGAATGTTCCGGCTTTGAAATCCTGCAATCTGTATTTTTCAAAACCGGATAATTCTAATTCCGCCGTGGCAAAAATCATCTCCAACTCCGATTACAATTTGAATTCTATTGTTCAGTTTCATATTGCGGACGAGACTAACTCGATTGTATCTACTGATTTTTCTCAGTATTTCGCCAACATAACTTTTGTTTGGCAGGATACTTCGGTTGGCGATATCAGACATTATTCTTTAATGTATTACAACGAATCTACGGGTTCGTGGGAACCGGCTTTATCTTCGATAGAATATAATAATACCATAAAAACCATTAAAGGCGTAGTGAACCATTTGACAATGTTCGCAATAAAAAAAGTTGGGAGCTCGATTGAAAAGGTTTTCGTTTATCCAAATCCGCATATTCCTTCAAATAAAGGAAAAATCAAATTTTTCTACACAGACTCTAACGATACCGGATTTGATTTTCCCAAAAATACGGAATTAAAAGTATTCGACGTTTCTGGGCAATTAATTAAAAAAACTCTTAAATCCACGGATTCCGGAAACGGCGACCCGTATGATAGCGCCTCCAACCAGAATTTATTGAATTGGGATTTGACTGACGAATCAAATAAAAATGTGGCGAGCGGAGTTTATTTATATCTTATTGAAACGCCGACCGGAAAAAAATTCTCCGGGAAATGCGCCGTTATAAGGTAATGAATTTTTAAACCCTAAGTTTTTCATCGGAAAAGGATAACCGTATAATTTGCTCATAAT
>DAINAU010000106.1:0-15132 GCA_036733285.1 bacterium | reverse complement strand
GTTATAAAATATATAACAGTTGAAGATACTGTTAATTTAAATACTGCGGGCGGCGTCTCGGTTGATACCAATGTATTTATTCATTCAGGACTTAACATTGATTCTATTTATATGTATTATGCGTTTATACGGGACGGGTCCGGGCATTTTAGCCGGTTCAGCGAATTAAAATCGGCAAAACCTCTGAATATGTCTATTGCGACTATAATCGCAGATATAGGTTTTAACGCGGATACGGTTGAATTAACCGGAGATTTCAATAATTATTCTATGACAAAATTATCGGACGGACGCTGGGGAGCTGCTATATCCGCCGCGTCTTATGTTGAATACGAATATAAATTAAGAGTAAACGGTTCAATAATGGAAGAAGACGCCGAATACGAGTTCTTATATTATGATACTACTCATTTGGCGGACAGCATTTTTCTGCGCGGAGTTTTTAATTCTTGGGAATTGCAGGATTCGTATATGCTGAGAAAAATCGACGGAACGGATACATGGGGAATTTGGCTAACTGGAATAACCGATGGAATGCAGTATAAATATTATATAAACGGGGAATGGGAACCGGACCCGAACAGGTCGGCTGCAAATTCTACGAATGGAGCTAACAGAAAAATTTATCTTACAACTCCGGACACTTTTGAAATTGATTGGTCAGGGAGAGCGAATCCGCCTGCGTTTGATGTTCAGCCGGTTTCCTCAGATTCGATTATAATTTATTTCAGCAGTCAGTCCAATTCTGATTTTTACGATAGTTTTTATTGGAAAATATACCGTTCGTTTGAAAGAGACAGCGGATATGAATTGAAATATTCAGCGTCGGCGTTTGACTCTTATTTTATCGATAGCGGATTGGAACCTTTCACAACGTATTATTACAGAATCAGCGGAGCTGATTCCGGCGTTTCGGCTGAAAATATGAAGGAAGGGAATTTGAGCGTATCAGACAGCGCAACTACTTTATCCGAATTTTTAATAAATTTTTCTGTATCGGGAATCATCGACAGACAGGGAAGCCCGAACGATTCAGGCGTAGTCGTTAGAATTTCAAACGGCGTCGAAACGCAGTCTGCAATAACAAGCGAAACCGGATATTATTCGCTGACGGTTCATAGCGCCGACACTTATGTATTTTTATTTTATAAAACCGGATATAAAAACGAATCGTTTGAAAAATATATTAATTCGGATACTGCGATTCAAGCGATTAATCTGATTGCCGGAGATTTTTATAAAGACGGAGTATTTGGCGCTAAAGACGCCGCTTTATTGAGAAAATATTATGGAAAGACAAATCCTGAAATCGATATTAACGACGATAATCTTGTTGGAACCGAAGAAAAGAATTATTTAAAACTTAATTATTCAAAATGAAAATATTGAAAATCAGATTAAAAAATCTGAATTCGTTAAAGGGATTTTGGGAAATTGAATTTGATAAACCGCCATTGTCTGAAACCGGAATATTTGCCATAGTTGGTCAAACAGGTTCGGGAAAAAGCACTATTCTCGACGCAATTACATTGGGTTTATTCGGACAAACTTTCAGACTTTCCAAACAAACTGAATTTATAATGACCAAACATACTTCCGATTGTTTCAGCGAGGTGGAATTTTCCGTTAATCAACAAAAATATTGTTCTAAATGGTCTGCAAGAAGAGCTCGTAATAAATCAGACGGAGCTCTGCAGCCGCCTAAAATGGAGCTTGTCGATTTAAACGTTTCGCCGGAAATAATTATCGAAGACAAATTAAGCGAAACTCCTAAAAAAATTGAACAGATAACCGGATTTGATTTTAAGAGATTTGTCCGTTCCGTAATTTTATCTCAAGGAGATTTTGCCGCTTTTTTAAATTCAGGCGTCAACGAACGCGCGGAGCTGCTTGAAAAACTTACCGGCGCCGAGATATATTCGGCGTTGTCAAAACTTTGTTATTCAAAAAGAAAAGAAGAAGAGAATTCTTTTGAACTGACTTTGCAGAAACTCGATGAATTAAAGGTTCTCGACGCTGATTCTGAAAAAAAAGTTAAAGACGAATTTTTAAAATCAAAAGAGGAATTAAAAAATCTCGAAGTTAAAGAACAAGTTTTATTTCAAAAGATTTCGAATCTTGAAACTATCGAGAAATTAAATTCAGATAAAAAGCGCATTTCTGAAAAATTAGAAAACGTTCAAAAAAATTTGTTTGAGAAATCCAACGATTTTTTAATGATTCCGAAGTTTGATTCCGCTTTGGATTTAAAAAAATATATTGATAAAATCGAAGAATTGAATGGCGAGGCGGACAACGCGGCGTCGGCTAATAAAAAATTTAAATCAGAAATAGATTTATTAAACGAAAAAATAATTTCTTTTAAAAATCAAATCAACGAACTTGAAAAACATAACGGAACCGACTCTAATCAATTAAAAACTTATGAAATATTAGCGCCTGAAATTATTAGAATAGATTCCGCAATTTCAAAAACCGCCGCTGAATTGAATCGTCTAAAAAAAATTTTTAATAATGAAACTTCCGTTTTTGAAAAAAAATTTACAGACGTTAAATCAATAGATTTAATAAACGAAAAAAACAGCGGACCGGAAAAAAAAGAACCCGGTATTATTCTTAACGATATAACCTCAGTCGTTGAAAAAATAAAGGGTTTAATAAAAAGTATTGAGGAAACCGAAACTGAAAAGAATAAAACTAAATTGGAATTATCTAAAAAAAATCTGGTTCTAAAAAGTCTTGATGAAAAATACCGCGAATTATCAAAAAATAAGGAGATAATAGAGAATAAATCAAATGATTTGAAAAAATTATTAAATGATTTGACTGAAAAAAAACGCGGAATACTCGAGGGTTTAGATATTGATAAAATCGAATCGGATTATGAAAAGATTCAGAATGAAATACAGATTACGGAAAATTCAATAAATTTATTGAACGAATTTATTATAAAACAAAAAGAACAAGAAGAAAATATTTTAAACGCCGAACAAATAAATAAATCTTTTGAAGCCGACTCTATTGAATTGAAAAAATTGGAGAAAATAGAAGAAGAGCTTGAGAGTCAAACTGAAAAAATTCGCGGTCAGCTCGAACAATTTATTTTAATTTCAAAATATGAGGAAGATAGAAAATATTTAAAACAAGGGGATTTATGCCCGTTATGCGGGTCGCGCTCGCATCCTTTGACGGAAGGAGGTATAAACGAGAAAATTTCATCCGCTAAAGATTACAAAAAAATATTGAAAGAGTTCGCTGAAAAAATTTCGAGAATTAAAGAAACTAAAACTGAAAAAAAAGCCGCTTGCATTTATAAACAAAATCAGACGTCTGATATTTCAAAAAAAAATTTAAAAATTGATTCCGAACTAAAACAATTAGCCGATAAAATTTCGGGTTTTGTAGGAATTGATAAATCATCCGATAAACAATCGGCGCTTGACGAGGCGTTATCTCAAAAAAAAAATCTTTCCGAAAAAACGTTAAAGTATAAAAAAATTCTGAACGAATATAAACGTTTGAAAAAAATTGAAGACGAATCCACGAAACTATTTATTGATTATCAGAATAAATCAATCCGCTCTGCAAACGATTTGAACGATTTAAATAATAAATTATCTACGCTGAAAAACGAAATGGAAAATCTGAAGAAAAATCTGGATTCCGGAGTTGAATTTTTTGAACGGCAAATTCAATCGTATTCTGGTTTTAAATTTGAAATTCATAGTTTGTTTGAAGATTGCGCGGTTTCCATTAATTTATTAAAAAATGAGAGGTTTAAAAAATTTTCAGGCAGTGATATTGAAGATGAAATAAAAAAATTATCCGCTAAAATTTTGATAAATACGGATAAAATGAAAGTTATGCAAGCAGAATACGAAACCGACAGGCAAGCTGTAGAACGTAAAACCGGCGGCATTGAAAACAATGAAAAAAAACTTTCCGAAATAAAAATTCAAACTGAAAACGAGGTTATTGAATTACAAAAAAAACTCGCATTGTTTGGATTTCAGTCATCGGAAGAATTAAAAAATATTTTGTCAATCTCTGATAAAATTAGAATTCTCAAAGAAGAAAAAAAACTTATTGACGAAACCATTGCAAAATACGAAGTTTTATTGGGCAAGATTAATTCTGATATTCAGAATGAACTTAATAAAAATATAGGCGATACTGATTCTGAAACGGCTGAAGGTTTAAAAATTCAATTGAACGAGCTTAAATCAAGTAAAAATAAGGCGCTTGAGAATTTAAAGATTTCTGAGTTTGCAATTATAAAAAACGAAGAAACTAAAACTAAAAGAATCGAACTTATGAATTTGAGCGATATGCAAAAAAAAGAATTGAATAAATGGAGACAAATGGACGAACTTATCGGTTCGGCAGACGGAAAAAAATTCCGTAAATTCGCTCAGACTTTAACTTTTGAAAAATTAACGGTTCTCGCGAACAAACATTTAATTAAATTAAACGACAGATATTATCTTGAAACCAAAGAAAGCGCTGAACTTGATTTTGAAATTATAGATTCATATCAAGCCAATGCGAGGAGACCGGTATCGACTTTATCAGGCGGAGAAACATTTCTCGTAAGTCTTGCTCTTGCGCTTGGATTATCTGACATCGCAAGCAGAAAAATGAAAGTGGAATCCCTTTTTATAGACGAGGGATTTGGTTCGCTTGATTCTGACGCTCTGGATTCCGCTTTGTCAGTCGTTGAAAATCTGCAATTATCCGGTAAGACAGTGGGAGTTATTTCTCATATTGATTCGGTAAAAGAACGAATACCGGTTCAAATAAAAATTGACAAAATGAGCGGAGGAATAAGCCGCCTTCGAGTCGTTTAAAAAACAAGGGGCGGATAAAGCCGCCTACGAGTCGTTTGAAAAAACAGGGGGCGGGGAAAAGCCGCCTACGAGTCGTTTAAAAAAACAGGGGGCGGGAAAAGCCGCCTACGAGTAGGGAAAAAAACGGTTACTATCAGGTCTATTTATAAAAAAACCGTTAAAATGGTTAGTAAATAACGATTTGACTTTTATAAACCCTGCAACTAATTACGGGATTTATAAAAATAATCTAAATCAAAAACTTTGGTTTGCTCGTATTTTTTTCAAATCTCGTTATGTTCGCCGCGAAAATCGGGAATTCCGGATAATGTCGAAATGCCGGCTCTTGTAAATCCTATCAAATGGTTGGCTTCAATAATTTTTTTGCGAATGCTTTTTTTATTATTCATTTAAATCTGGACTTCTAAAACCCCAAAAACTGTATTCGACTTCAAAGAAGACTCCGTTTTTTTCTATAATTGAAAAATGATGAAATCAAGCTTTTTCCGGCATTTGAGCATTTTTTAATTTTCTAATGCGGTTTTGAGTTAAAATATCGTTATAAACGTAATAATCGCTTTTTGAAAAACAACAAAAAATAATTTCCATATCTGAATAATTTTTATTCAAAAATTCTACCGTAGTTTTTATCGCTATTTCAGCGGCGAGTTTTATTGGATAACCGTAGATTCCGCAACTAATACAGGGAAAAGCCGTTGATTTAACTTTTAAAGAAAGCGCGGCTTTTAAAGAATTCACATAACAGGATTTTAATAATTCCGGTTCTCCCGACTTTCCTCCCTTCCATATTGGACCTACGGTATGAATGACGTATTTTGCCGGTAATTTGTATCCTTTGGATATTTTACAATCTCCGGTATCGCATCCGTTTAATTTCGAACATTCGCTCAATAATTCTTTGCCTGCGGCTCTATGTATCGCTCCGTCAACGCCGCCGCCGCCAAGAAGCGTTTTGTTTGCGGCATTTACAATAGCGCCGACATTTAATTTTGTTATATCGCCTATTATCAATTTTATCATTATTTTTGAGTTAAAATATCATTTCTGATTTCTTCAAAACCTTTGATATATGATTTTAATTCTTGATCCGTCAGAGGAATATCCGATATGAATTGTTTCTGATATAATTCGAAAACGGGAAGTAATTTCTTTGCGTAATCAGCATATTGAAGTTCTTCGAGCGAACACAGTAATTCAATAAAAAGAAAATTGGCGGAGTCAAAATTATTAAACGTATTTTTTATTTTTGATATAATCTGATTTTTATCGTTTTGAACTATCGTCTTACCGAGGATAGAATGAAATTCAACAATTGCTCCGAGCGCGTAATAAACCGCAAACTCTTCATCGAAATCCTTTGCTTTCTGAATAAATACGCCGCGTTCTTCTCTGATTTTATCAACCTCGTTTTTATCGTTATCCCATTTTTCAATTAGTTTCTCGATAAGGTCGAGATTAAATTCGTTTTTCTGAATTTCAGGCAGATATTGCGATTTCAGTTCGTTTATTACCGGTTGCAAATTCAATTCGGAAACGAATTTATCATATAAACGCAGATATTCGGGAATTTGTATTTTTTTCGTCGCAATCGCAACGTATCCGGCGTCAACGCACAACATTCCGAACAACATAATTTTTTTCTCGCGCGACGCGGCAGTTTCAAACTTTTCCAAAGGCGTTAAATCCTTAATTTCAGGAACGTTTAATTTACGGATATACTGAACCGATTCGTATATTCCTGGAGTTTTCTCGAAAATTTTTATAATATCTTCGGAAAGCCCCGTTGAAATCTTCAACTCGTTTTTTTTGTCCCCGGCGTTTATTTCAATCCGCTCTTTTTTTTGATTACAAGCCGAAGTTAAAAGAACAACAGAAAAACTTAAAATTAAAATTTTTAATAAATATTTTTTCATAAAACACCATAAAATGATTGAAGTTGGTTATAAGCGCAGTCCGGTTTTTAATTTACGGATTGGTCTTCAATTTTAAAAAGATTTATAAAAGGTTTAGTCCGCAGCGTAAAATATAAGGTTCTATCATTTTTATCAACCGTCATTCCGCTGAATCCTAATTCTCTATCCGATAACGCGACGTTTTTTACTGTATCGTAAACGTTGATTATGTTGGTTATTTCAAAATCGTTCATATTAACGAATATCAGGTTGCCGGGTCTGTCGCCGTATTCGCTTGTTCCAACAATCAGTTTATCGTCGAGTGAAGCGATTCCCTTACCGGCAAATCTAAAATTTAATTTTGAAGAAATATTCAATTCTCTAATTATGTTTCCTGAATCGTTTAATTCGAAAATTTTATCTTTTCTCGATACTACAAAGATTCTGTTATCGTCGGTTATTTCAATGCCTGACGGCTCAATGTTGCTCGGCAATTGAATTTTCGATAGTGTGTTAAAATTCGAATCTGTCACTCGAATTGATTTATTGTCCGTCCAATCGATTATATAAAATTGATTTGTATTTTTTTTATACGAAATTCCCTCAACCCATCCTTTGACTCCGGAAATATTTCCATTAGAAATCTTTTTTCCCGATTTGTCGAATACTTTTAACTCGCCGTTCATTTTGGAAGAGATTCTCAGCAGATTATTTTGATAAAGATAAATTCCTGAAGCGTCGTAAATCTCGGGGGATTTATAACTCGTTATATATCTTAAATTAATGACGTCGCCGAGTTTGCGGTATTTTTTTAAATCGGTATTATTTGAATTTAAATTTAACGCCGAATTAGATTCCTCAATATTATTATTGGATTTTACCGAAGACTGTTGTTTGTTTTTTTGAGAAGGCGTTTTGTTTTCATTTGAACGCGTTTTCAGGATTTTTTTTGGAAAATCTTTAGAAGCGTTTTCAGTCAAATCAAGTGAATTATTCTCGCTGTCGATAGGAAAATCATTATCGGTAATTTGATTTTCTTTGCGGTAAGATTCGGAGACAACGCTTGATTTTTTTTCTTGATTCGGCTCAATTTTTAAGTCCGTTGTGTTTTCCTGTTCGATATCGTCAAGAATCTCCGTCGGATTGTTTTGATTTGTTCGGGATTCGATTATTTCATTTTCAACGCTTGAATTTATGGTTTCAATATCAAGGAGTTCGCCTTCTGTATTATTTTGTTTTTTTAAATTGTTTTGGAGCGGACTTTTTTTTTGAAATTCATTTTTTTTTATTTCAGTTTCTTTTTTTTTAGGTTCCAAAACCGGTAGCGGAGAAGATTTATAAAAATCAAGTTGAGCGTCAAAGTCTTTTTCTATTGAAGAATTAATGTTTTTATTTTTTTGATATTTGCCGGACTGCCGTTTATCTTTGGTTTTTCCATCGCTTTTTTTTAATATATCAAGCAATTCATTGTCGATTTCATTATCTGTCGCGGGATTACTGTTTTTAAAATTTTCCGTTGAAGGATATGCCGGATAATTAGCTTGATTAAACTGATTAATTTGATTCTGATTCTGGTTTTGATTCTGATTCTGATAATGCGTTTGATTCTGCATTCCTTCCATTTGTCCCTGATTAATGAATGCGGGCGGATAATAATAAAACGCCGGATAATAATTCGGCATAACAGTCTGAGTTTGCGTATGATATTGAGTTGAATTGGGCAGTTGAATTCCTTGCGCCGGAGTTGAAATCACCGCTTGATTCCGCGGTTCATTTTTTTTGTTTATATTCTGAAAAGAGTTCGAATCTTGTTTTGACGCGAGTTTTTCTTTTAAAGAATTTATCTCGTTCAAAATAATCCGGTTGTTGAAAGCGAGCTCGTCTATTTCCTTTTTGTATATCGCGTTAAAATCGCGAATATCGCCGGATTTTTCAAGGTTTTCGCGTTCAATCTGCCGAACCTCGGCATAATCCTTATTTTTAATTATCTCAGCCGACGTCGGCGGTTGAGCCATATTTTCGAATTTTCTTAATCTGTCTTCCAAAAAACTTATATATTTTTCCTGATTTTCAAGTTTTTCGTTTATACCGGAAGAATAAGCGGAATAGGAATTTACCAGCGAACCGGCGAATTTTCCGTTGTCAAGCGCTTCGTTTAAAGCGTCGAATTCTGTTTTCAATTTTGCATAAATGGATTTTGCCTCATTGAGTTCGCCGCTTAATTTTTCAAATTCTTTTTCAAGAAAAACGTTTTTTTCTCTAACCGACTTATTGTCGCTCATTATTCCTTTCACCAGAATTTTATATTTTTCGATTTCGCGCTTTAATTCAATAAAAGGTTGACCGCCTGCGGCTTTTGCCAGTTTGTCGGTTTCAATTAATTTAATTGCCACTTTCTCAACCGTTGATTTCAATTCGGCGTTTTCTTTTGCAAGCGTCAAATTCAATTGTTTTATTTTATCATATTCAGCTTCTTTATTTTTAAATCCCGAATCAAGCGCAAGAACTTTATCGGATAATTGTTTTATATTGTTCTTTAATTCCGAATTCTCGTTTATAAGTTTTTCAATTTCTTCGGTTTTTAATTTCTCGCTGATTCGTTCTATATTTTCAATTTTATTTTTTGAATCGGCGGAAATTTTTGCGTATTCGCCCGATAATGAATTATATTTTTCCTGCAAATCTCCGAGTTTTTTCAGCAACGCAAGATTTTGCTCGACAAGTTTTTCTTTATAAATTTTATAGTCTTCTTTTATTTTCATCAGCTCTGAAGCATACGTTTGAGCGTCCGTGTCTTTTCTAATATTTTTTACCATTTCAATAAACTTTGATTCCAGTTCGTTTATTCTGTCGACCACTTGATTATAATCGGTTGTTGTTCTTCCTGATTCGTTGAGAGCGGTTTTATAAAGCCCTGTTAAACGGACGTTTTCAGATTTTAAAAAATCCGCTTCTTTAGAGAGATTTGCAAAATCTTTTATTTTCAGAATCAATAAGTTTTCTTTTTCTTTTAGTTTTCCGGTTTCTGATAAATTATCTTTCAATCTTTCGTTTAACGTAAAATTTTTTGCGGTTTCATCATTTAATTTAGAATCAAGTTCTTTAATTTTTTTTTCATATAATTCAATTTGTTTTTTTGAGCGGGCAGTTATATCGAAATTATTACTTTTTAAATTAAGCTCGATTATTTGTTTATTCAGTTCGTCATTTTCTTTAGAAGAAGTTTGAAGTTTCGCGGCAAGTTCAGACGTCATTCTTTCGTATATTTCAATTTTTTTTATTAACGCGTTTTTTTCAATATCCAAAACGCCGTTTTTATTTGCCATCTCTTTAATTTTATTGTCCAAAATATTTTTGATGCCGTTTAATTTTTTATTTTCTTCTTGAAGCAAAGCGATTTGATTTTGGAATTCTGAAACCTGCGCCGAGACCGCTTCAACATTTGAAGTTTTCGCTTCAGATGCGGCGGCTTTATTTGAAGCGCTCGCTTCAGTATTTGTCATATTTTCGTTAAAAGCGCCTGATTCAGCGGATACTCTAATTTTTTCATTGTTATCCTTTGCCGACAAAGACAAAGCCGACAAGCTTTGTTTCAATAAAAGATTTTGTTCGGCTATTTTTTTATTTGCCTGCAATATGGTTTCATTTTTTTCTTTAAGGGCGTCGCATTGTTTGGATATCATATCAAATTTTTCAAGAGCTCGTTTTTCATTGTTTTTTATTTCTTTTTCATAATTTAATATTAAAGCGAGAAGTTTTTCTTTCTGCTCTTTTAAAACCGAGATTTTTTCTTTTGAAGCGGATTTTTTGTCGCCCGATTCAATTTCTGCGTTTAAAAGTCTGCCTTCCGCTTCATCAAGTTCCGCCTTCAATTTTTTTATTTCATTGGTCGTGATTCCTGATACGGAGGAGTATTTGGTTTCAAGTTCTTTTATTTTGGAATTCAGTTCGGAATTCAATTTATTGGCGGAACCGAGTTTTAGAGACAATTCGGCGATTTGCGATTCGGTAAGCGAATTTTTTTTTAAAGAATTTTCGGCGGATGCGACAAGTTCCTCGTTTTTTATTTTCAACCGTTTATTCTCCGCTTGAAGTTCTTTATATAATAAATATATTTTACTTATCTCGTTTTTCAGAATACTTGTTTTTTCATCGGCTGTTCGATTTGACGCCGCAAGCGACAATTCGAGATTCTTATTGATATTTTCAATTTCAGCGGTTTTTTTGTCGGAACCGGCGGCTTTTTCTTCCGCGATATTTTTTGTTTTTTTTACGGTTTCAATCTCCGTCGCGAGTTTTTTATTTAAAAAAGTCAAAGCGTCTATTTTTTTTTCTTTTTCTTCAATTGAATCCAGCAGTTTTTCTTTTTCGGAATTCAATTCCTCGATTTTTGCGAGTTCTTTTCTGTTTATTCCTGCTAACGCGAGTTTTTCTTCAATAGAATTTTTCAGATTCAAGTTTTCCGAAACTAATTTTCGCGAATTAGTCATCAACGCGGAAAATTTGGTTTGCAAATCCTCGTATTTTTTTACAAGTTCGATTTTTTCAATTTTAATTTTTTCTAATTCTTCGACATTTGCAGTTAGCGATTTGTTTTCTTTAACGAGCGACTCAATCTTATCTTTTAAAGTCGAATTTACCAACCTTATCTTCGAGGTTCCGTCAAGCAATACTGATATTTGCTCGGTTAATTTAATAAGTCTATCGTTTAATTCGGCGTATTTAATTCTCAAATCGTCGTATTCATTTTCAAGTTCTTCGTATTTTTTTTTATCTACTGTGCTATTCAGTAACGCGATAGTTTTTTGTTGAAGAGTATTATACTGTTCGGAAAGAATATTTAGTTTCTTTTCCCATTCCGCGGCAGTTGAATTCAATTCTTTTTGAATTTTTCCCGAGGGTTCAACATTGTTTCCTATTTTTTCGGATTCGGACGCGGTTTCGTTTTCTTTTGATTTGGCAAGTTCGGAATATTGTTTCAGCTTATTCAAAAGCTGTTTGTTTTTTTCGAGTTGAAATTTTAAACTGTCGAATTTTTCTTTTGTGATAAGAATTTTTGATTTGCCGGTTTCAGCGTCTTCCGCCGCAGGTATGTTTATTGAAACAGTTAAAATCAATAAAACTGATATTACGGTTAAACAAAAAAAACGTCCCATTATTTTGTTATTTCAATTTCAGTTAGTTCTTGAATTTTATCTTTTAATTCCCGTTCTATTCCCATTTTAAAAGTGAGGTTTGCCGCCGGACAGTTAACGCACGCGCCTTTGTAACGCAATTTTAAAGACGTCCCTTTTAGCGAAACAAATTCAACGTCTCCTCCGTCTGAAGCAAGATATAGTTTTATAGTTTCAAGTTCTTTCAAAATCCGGTCTTTTAATGATTTTTGACTCACTTGTTTCACCTTTTAATTTTATTTCAAAAAATAAAATTACGAAATAAATATACTTCTATATTTACTGCGGTTAAATATGGTCGGGCAGACTGGATTTGAACCAGCGGCCCCCTGCTCCCAAGGCAGGTGCGCTACCAAACTGCGCTACTACCCGATAAATTTAAAATTATACTTTTATTTATTTATATTGTCAATAAGTTTTTTCAAACTTTAAAAACTGACGCTAAACCGGATAATTCAAACGCGATTTTGTTTAAATTATCAGCTTCGGAGGACAGTTCTTCCGAACTCATCGAATTGTTTTGCGCGCTCTGATTGATTTGAGACATTGCATTATTAATCTGTTTCACTCCGTTTTTTTGTTCGCTCATCGCGTTTTTAATTTGAAGAGTTATTGTATCTACGTTTCCGGCCAATTTCACTATTTCCGAAACTGCTTCCGACTGTTCTTGAGTTGCAACGTCAACCTCTTTTGTGGTTATCCGGATTAATTCGGTCTGTTTAACGATTTGCCCGCTTGTTAAATTTTGCTCGTTCATTGATTCCGCGACTTGCGAAATTAATAATATGATTTCTTGAACTTTTGATATAATCGTATCTAACGCGGTTTTGACAAGCAAAGATAATTCCGCTCCGTTTTCGGCGAGCCGGGCGTTTTCGCGCGTCGATTCAACGGCTCTTTTGGTTTCCGTTTGAATATTTTTTACTATGCTCTCAATTTCTTTTGTGGAATTGGAACTGCGTTCAGCGAGTTTTCTTACCTCCGCCGCAACCACCGCGAATCCTTTCCCGTTTTCTCCGGCTCTTGCCGCTTCTATAGCCGCGTTTAAGGCAAGCAAATTGGTTTGTTCCGATATCTCGTTTATAACGTCGACTATATTTCCGATATTTTCCGCGCGTTCGCCGAGCCCCTCGATAATCTTAACCAGTCCGGACATACTTTGTTTTATCTGAAGTATTCCGTCATTGGATTTGATAACGGCTTCCTTGCTTTTATTCGCCGCGTTTCCGCTTTCTTTTGCTTTGCCGTTCACATTATTTATATTGTTTGTTATAACCGCCAAATTTGCCGTCATTTCCTGTATCGCAGCCGAAGTCTGATTTACGGATTCGCTCGTTTTATTTGCGGATACCGCTATGTTTTTTACCGAATTCAAAACCGAGTTTGCCCTTGAAGCCGTTTGATTTGCCGCAGAAGCCTGTATCCCGACATTGTCAGATACCGTATTTAGATTTGTTGAAAATTCTTCTATCGTGGCGGAGGTTTCTTCTATGCTTGCCGCGGTTTCTTGCGAAGCTGTCGCGATTACGTTTATTTGTTCTTTAACTAACGCTCCGGATTGTTTAACCGAATCGGAGGCGTCTTTTATTTTCTTTATCAAACCGCCTATTTGAGTTACGGTATAATCTATATTTTTTCCAAGCTCGCCTATTTCATCTCCGCTTTCAATAACGCTTCTTGCCGTAAAATCTCCATCCGCCACTTTTTTCATCGTGTCCGCAATTTTAAATATAGGTTTTGTTATTATCCTGGTTATGATTATAGTTATTATTATTCCGATTAAAACCGACGCTATCAATCCTGTTATTACTATGACATTTGACAATGATAATCCGTTTGCATTTTGAACCGATATTTTTGAAGACTCGCCGACGGCGGTTTTAGTAATTTCCGACACTATTTCAAGATTTCTTTCAGCCAATGAATTTCTGGTCTTATTAAGAACGTCCATATCCTTGAAATTCTTTATCATTTTTTCTAATAAATTCTTGTATTCGCCGCCCGCGATATATACTTTATCAAGCTGCGTCATATTTTTTTCAAGCCTTGTTATTTTCTTTAATTCGTCAATAATAAAGTTTATATCGTTGAAAGAATTCATTACGCCGTTTAATACGCTGAAATCTCTTAAAGCTTGCGCTCTAAAATTAGATATCCGTATTTCATTCCCGAAATCTATAAGTTTATTCGCCAATGTTATTTTTAAGTGTCTGTCTTTTATTCTTATAGCTCCGGCTCCGTATTCTGATTCAAGCGATAAATTCTGGTTCTTCAGATATTGATTGCATTCGGAAAAATAATTTTCTGCTGCTTCCGCCATGGAATTGCGAAATAAATCTTTTTCATCGTCTATTCGTTCTGTTTCATCGATTAATTTTTCATACTCTTCGAGTAATGGGAGCAAGGTTTTAAGATTTTTTTTCAATACGGACAATTCTGGAAATTTGTTCGAGAATACTTCCGCTTCAGAAAAAGTTTTTTTTACTAAATCGAATTCGGCGCGGCATCTTTTTAAATACTCGTTGTCCCCTGATAACGAATATCCTCTAATATTGAACATTACGGTTCGGTAATGCCTTTCAATATCTACGGCTAATTCAAGCTCTTTAAGATACTGGTCTGATAATTTATAGGATTTAACCGTCGCTATTTTTATATATATCGCCGAGATTAATCCGGTTAAAATCATTATTAAAAGTATGATTCCAAAACCGCTTCCGAGCTTTGCTCCCAATTTCATAAAATTATCCCCTCGTTTAAATTTATTTGCAAATAAAAAAACTGTTGTTCATCGAAGTATCTAATTTGTTAAGATATTTCAAGGATGCGCATTATAAAAAATTTTAGCGTAAAATTTTGATATATTATATTTTCGTTATAAAATAAGTAAATACTTTTTTCATATATTAATGCGAATAAAGTAAAATAGAAACGGATGATATGAAGAATATTTCTAAGTCTAATTTCATTGGAAAAGGAAAGATGATTTTAGCCATAGAATTATTCCTTTTCCTGAAATTTGGCTTAACAGAAACAGAATTGCCCGCGCCTTAATAACTTAAAAAGGTTTCATTATAGTCATTTGAAATGCTGATATTCAGGCATATTTTTGTTAGACGACAGCATAAATTCAACCGGAATACCGCATTAGATGTAAAGTGAATTTTTTCAAAACATAGATGTATGCTTGTTAAAACTTCTAAAAACCCGAAAACTTTT
>DAINAU010000105.1:0-15253 GCA_036733285.1 bacterium | reverse complement strand
AGATTAAACGCCAGAGGAATTACAATTATAGTTAATATTCCTGAAACCAGTATTCCGCCTACGGATGAAACGCCTATGTCGTTTCTGAGTTCTGAGCCGATTCCTCTGCCCGCCGCAAGCGGCCACATTCCCAGTACTGCCGCAAGCGTAATCATTATAATAGGTCTCAACTGGTTTACTGACGCTTTGGTCATAGCTGCGCCTTTTGGTATTTTTTTCCTGACAAAGAAATTATAGTCTTCCACAATCAGTATGGCGTTATTGACGACGATTCCAATCATCATAACCGCGGACATGCTGACAAATATGGAAATACTAAATCCTGCAAGATACAATCCCCAGAACATACCGGGAATCATTAGCGGCAAAGTCAAAAGTATAATTATGGGTTGTTTATAAGATTCGAGAATAGCCGCGAGCGTAAGAACAAGCAATATCATAGCTATAATTCCGGCTTCGCCTATTGCAAGCTGGCTTTCCTCCATCCGTTCAAACATTCCGGTAAATTTGTAATTATACCCGTTTGGAAGCTTCAAATTTTCTTTTATTATATTGGAAATATCCTGCGCCGCAATACCGAGCGGTTTATCGTCAAGATTACAAAACAATTTTGAGACCCGTTGTTTATCCTTTCTTGTAATCTGAACGGGACTGATTTTTTCTTCGATTTTTCCAAGGGTTTCGAGAGTAACGGGTTTGCCGTTCTTTCCGGGAAACATAAATTGGTTAATCTGATTTTTTCCTTCTTTTTCTTTATATTTGACTACAATGTCATAACTTCTATCGCCTTTTTTAAAAACTCCGGCATCGATTCCCTCGAGATTAGCCCGCAATGAAATTCCTAAAGTTACCGGAGAAATTTTCAAATCCGATAACACTGCCCTGTTCGGCAAAATTCTTACTTTGGGTTTTCCGGTTCTAACGGAAACATCGACGTCTCTGAAACCGCTTGTTTTATTAATTAATTCCTTAAGTTTTAGAGCGGCATCGTCAAGTATTTTTAAGTCGTCTCCTGCGAATTCCAATTCCAAATCCGCTCCGGCTCCGCCTACCGGACTCGGCACGCTTACTGTGATTATGCAATCCGGTAGATCTTTTAATTTAGGTCTGACTATTTTTTGAATATCGTCTAAACTTAATTTGCGTTTATCTTTATCGGTAAAATTCAGGATTATTTGAGCTAAATACACTCCCTCGGAAGATTGACCTATCATCCCGTCCACTTTTCCAATCGTGGTAAGTATAGATTTTAATTCGGGAGTATCCTTAATTCTGTTTTCAATTTGTTTTACTCTTAATTCGGTTTGATTAATATTATAATATGTGGGAAATTCGAGTTTTACCGTTAACTGTCCCATATCCGGCTCTTGAACAAAAGAAAAACCGAGACCGCCAAATCCTTTTAAAGAATGAAAAATAAACAGGAAGGTCAAAGATAAAACAATTACGATTATTGTCTTTCGTTTTAGGCTGACCACAAGAAAAGCCCTGTATATATCCGAAATCTTATCAAATCCGGAATTCCAGATTTTTTCAATTTTTGAAATTATGGATTTTGAATTTTTATCTCGAATTTTTAAAATCAAAGAAGCAAGCAGCGGAGTCAGCGTAAATGAGATAAAAAGAGATATTAAAGTCATTATAGCCATAGTCATAGCGAGCGGTCCTAAAAACGAAGCTATGAATCCTTTCATCATAGCTATTGGAATCAATACGACTAAATTCGTGCCTGCGCTCGCAATTACCGCAATTCCGACTTTCCCGGAGCCTTCAACCGCAGCTTTGAAAGCGTTTCCGCTTGTTTCAAAATGTTTTACAATCGATTCAAGAATGACTATTGAATTAGTTACAAGTATTCCTACGGACATTCCTATAGCGAGCAACGTGGAAATATTTAAAGTGAAATCAAACATACTCATAACAAATAGACCGATTATTATGGTGAGCGGCATTGAAATGCAGACGATTATTAAAGAACGGACATTGTATAAAAAGAAAAACAGAATGGCGGCAGTCAATAAAATTCCTTGAAAAACGTCGCTCCAAGCGCTGTTTAGCGAAGACTCGATAAATTTTCCGTCGTCGTTAACCCATATAAGTTTCATACCTTTAGGCAATTCCGATTGAATTTTTTCGACCGCTTTACGGGTATCATTGACAACCTTAACTGTGTTCGCGTCGGATTTTTTCACGACTTTGACAGCTATTGCCTGCGTTCCGTTCACGAAAGTTTTTTGTCTCTGTTCGCCTGAGGCTTTTCTGACTTCTCCGATATTATTTATATAGCATCTTTGACCGTTAAGGTTAGCGACTTCAAAATTTGAGATTTCGGAAAATTCGTCGTATTCGCCGCGGAATTCGACGGAATACTCGCTGTCGCGTTCTTTTACGCGCCCGGAAGGAATCGTTTTGATTCCTGATGAAATAGAGTTGACTATATTTAAACTTGTCAATCCGCGCGCAGCGGTTTTATTTCTGTCAAGCAAAACCTGTATTTCATTTTCAGAACCGCCGATTAATGTAACGTCCGCCACTCCGTTTATTACCGAAATTTTATCTCTTAATTTATTATCCGCATAATCGTAAACCTCTTCGATAGACTGAGAACCGGTTAAAGCGAGATTTACGACAGGTTTTGAATTAACGTCAAATTTTACGATAACGGGATCTTCCGCGTCTTCGGGCAAATCTTTTTTTATCAAATCGATTTTTTCGCGGACGTCCGTGGCTGCGACGTCGACATTTATTCCAACCTCAAATTCAAGCAGAATATTTGCGGCGTTTTCCATACAGGACGAAGTTACGTGTTTTAAACCGGCTATTGATACGACTTGATTTTCAATTTTTTTAGCGACGTCCACTTCCAACTGATCGGAACTCGCGCCGGGATAAACAACTGTTACGGTAATATACGGGATATCCATTTTAGGAAAAAGTTCGACTCCCATTTTTCTATACGCGTTAAAACCGAGCAATGTCAAACCTATAATCAGGCATAACATTGCTATAGGCCGTTTAACCGAAACATCCGATAAAAACATAAAATTCCTCCGAAAATAATACGCAATTCATAAACCGCATTCGCGGAAAAGCTATTAATCTTATTGAAAATATTTTTGCTGAAATCGCAAAAATATTTTTAATAATACGCTAAACTAAATAAAATTAAAAATCATCAGTTTTACATAAACGTTACAAGGATTTAATTTTTAAAGAATTTTAATTCGCGCCAACTCAAAAATTTAAATTATTTAGATAGCCTCCAAATCACAACTCATTTACTATACCGCCGTCTTTTACAAGCGATTGCCCTTCTAAAATAATTTTAACGCCTTTTTGAATATCCTTGCCGGAAACCGCAATTTTTCCATCAGATTCCGCTACGCTAATAATTTCAATTAAAACCGCTCGATTTTCTTTTACGGTAAAAACAAACGATTTATTATCTTTAGTTATTATTGCTGATTTTGGTATTGTCAAAGCGTTTTTTTCTTCAGTAACGTAGACTTTTATGTTTGCCATACTTCCGGAAGAAATTAAATTATCGGAATTTTTAATAATCGATTTAATTTCAAACGTTCTGAAATTTTCGTCAAGCGTCGGGCTTCTATAAGAAATTATCTGTTTATTCAATTTAATACCGTTTACTGAAATATCAAGTCGAGTTTTATTTGTTTGAATTTTTGAATAATATTCTGAAGGTAAAAACGCTGATAATTCTAATAAATCCGTATTGTCTATTCTAAAAACAGGAGCTCCAAATTTTGCCATTTCTCCTTCTTCAAGATAGCGTTTGCTTATATAGCCGCTTACAGGCGCGAATATGACCGCGTCGGCTAATTTTCTTTGAGCAACCGCAAAAGCTGCCGTAGCCTGTTTTACTGATTCTTCGGCGAGTTTTACCACGGCTTCAGCGTGTTTTAATCCTGCGTTTGATTGTTTATACCGCGATTCCTGCTGTTCAAACAAATCGCGGGTTATAACATTTTTTTCTAATAAGCGTTTTGATCTTTCATAGTCTATAACCGTTTTATAATTATCGGCTTTAACCCGTTCAAGGTTAGCCTTGCTTTCTTCAAGAGAAGATTCCGCCACGCCAAGCCCATGTTTTTGAATATTCAAATTATTTTCAAGGTTTTCCGAATCTATCATAAAAAGTTTAGTTTTACCTTTTATAACTTTTGATCCTTCGTTCGCATATAATTTTTCAACGATTCCATCAAGTCTTGCCGGAACTACGGCATAATCTTTAGCTGAAATATTTCCCTGAAGTTCAAGCGTTTCTGATATTTTTTCTTCTTCAATAATTCCGGTTCTTACCGGTATTGCGCTTTCTTTATCAACTGTATTATCTTTAATTGAATTTTCGGATTCGACTGATTGATTTTCTTTTTGAACGCCGGATTTAGTATCTGATTTTGAACAACCTAAAATTCCAATTATAAAAATTGTTCCAAATATAATTACATAAAAAGATTTTTTCATTATTTTGCCTCCGTTGCAACGCTAAAATTTTTGCTTATTGAATTATACAAAGCCGCCGCGGCAATCTGATAATTAAATCCCGCTTTAAATAACGAACTTTTCGCCGAATCAAATCGGGCGGTTGCTTCAAGAAGTTCGGTTGTTCCGGCGAGTCCTTCATTGTTTTTTTCTTTAATATTGTTAAGACGTTTTTTTTCAACTTCAAGATTCATTTTTGACAAGTTAAGAAAATCATCCGCGTCTTTTAAATTATTATAGGAATTAAATATATTAAGCATAACACTAAGTATTGTTTCCTCTCGTTTCAAAAATTCATTTTCTTCTTCAAGACGGGCTTTTCTATATTCAAAGACGTTTTTAAATCCGTTAAACGCAGTCATTACTCCTGATAATCCGAGAATAGTTTGATTAGCGTATTTCGTATAATCGTTATTCGTATGACTGAAATTTGCAAAACTCATTAATACCGGCAAAAAATTAGAAACAGCTATTTTCGCTTTATCCTGCGAAACCTTTATTTTTTCAATAGAAATTTTCAGTTGCGGATTATTTAAAATTCCATATAAAATTAACTCGTCGATTTTTTCGGGCGGTATGGAATCAATGACTGATTTTTTTAATTTTATTTCATTTAACGGAGATAATCCGAGATGTTTTAATAATTCGGCGCCAGCTGTTTTTCTGTTTCTAATCAGTTTATTCAATTCATTATAATACGACATTAAATATACTTTTAATTCTTCAACCTGCCAATCAAGAAGCAATCCTTCTTTTTGTTTTATTTCAAATTCATTGAATAAAGATTTTGCCGCATTAATCTGACTTAAAATATAATTTTCAGATTCTTCAATAAATAAACATTTATAATATAAAACAACGGTTTGAAGAGTCAACCCTTGTTTTATATGCTCTTTCAGCAAACCGTTGATATTCTCGCCGCGTTTGTTTGCCGAATAAATAAACCATGTGGAAGGAGCGAAAACCGGAAATTGAATTTCAACCGCCTGTTCGCCGAACGATTTATCCTGAGTAATGCGGTATGCTCCGGGACCTGTTAACGCTTCCGGCTGACGTCTCCAGTCGCGGTAAGAAAAATTCAAATTTACTTGCGGCATAAAATTGGAGAACGCTATTTTTTTATCCAGTTTAGAGATTTTTTCCTGAATCTCGATTTTTTTATTCTCAAGATTGTTTTTTAAAGCTATTTCTATGCAATCTGACAAACTCAATTCTTCGGAAACTATAGAAGATGTTTTTGAATCGATTTCTTTTTGCCATTCAACTTCGGAAATTATTGTTTTTTTTCCGGCTGAACAGGACGCGATAATAATGATAATCATCGCGCAGAAAAACGCCGAGCTATTTATTTTTACGGGAATTAGATTTTTTTTCAATTTTTTCCGCCTCCTTATCGCTCTTCCGGATTTCTAATCCGGAACGGATTTCAAATCCGTATTTTAATAATTTTATAAAGGATTCGACCTCTTTTTTTACCGGCATAAATCTAAAATAACCTTCGCCGCGCTCTCTTATCATATAATCATCGAAGCGAAAATAATTTTTGCCGCGTATGCCGGATTGGATAAATAAATTTCTTTGGAGCGGACGCCTTCTTTCAATATTTCTTCAAAAATGCGTATAGTTGACTGGTCATCCTTTCTCATGTTTTTTTTTAATTCTTCATCGAGTTCGGCAGCCCGCAACAATATCCTAGCAAAAACAAGATTGCTTTCTATTCCGCTTAATAGATGAAAAAGAATTTTTTCAAATTTTTCTTTTACCGGAGCGCCGCTTTCTTTGACTTCAATAATATGATTCCATATCGGTTTTTTCATTTTTTCAATGAGATGCTTTAATAAATCGTTTTTGCTTTTAAAATACAAGTAAACGGTGCCTTTGGCTATATTCGCGACAGTGGCGACTCGTTCCATCGTAAAACCGCCGGCGCCGTATTTCAGCAAAGCGTCGGCAGCCGCGGATAATATGGATTCTTTCATTATTAAATCAAGCGTTTCCTTTTTTTTGGTTTTGTTATTTTTCATCTCGCCCGCCTTTATAATTTTTTTGACTTGGCGGTCATTATACTGACTGTGCGGTCAGTTGTCAAGTTTTTTCAGCACTAAATAATAAATTAGTTCGCGCCTTCAAAAACTCCTAATTTCAACAAATGCATATTTAAATCCGACAAATCATCAATTAGATTTTTGAGAATTTTATGATTTTCAGTCCATTCTCGAACTAATTTTTCATTTTTATTACCGACAAAAGTAAGTTTTGATTTAGAATTTCTGCTTTGAGTCAGATAAAATTGCGGGTGTTTTTCACCGGATTTGCATTTTGAACAATTTTTATTTGTACAAGATTGTTTTAAAAGAACCACAGTACCTCTGCAAAGATTTCCCGTATTTCTAATTTTTTTTAATAAATCTTCCTGCTTTTTTAATAATTTTTCGATTTTTTTTGTTTTTTTTGCTTGCATTTTTTTCTCCTTTGATATAGTATCTTATATAAGATACCAAATTTTTTGTATTTGTCAAGAGGTTTTATGAAAAAAAATAAATCAAGCGAAGAAGCATTGGAAACGATTAAAACATTAAATCATAAATTCAAGCAGGTATTAGATAATTATTTTCCGGAGTTGAAAAGGTTTTTAAAAAAAACCGATGACAGACGGCATCAATCGTATATTGATTATCCGCGCGAATATATTCATTTATTTATAATTTTATCCGCTATGTTCAGAGTAAAAGCTTCAAGATTATCATCAATTGAACTGCTCGGCAAAAATACTATTGAAAATATAAATAAATTAGCCGGAACTAATTTGGATAAAATCATACATGACTCTACAATCTCATATTTTTATAATTTTGAAGATTATTCCGCAGATGAACTTTTAAAGATTCCAGCGCAATTAGTAAGGAGCATTATAAGAAAAAGAACTTTAGAAAAATTTCGTTTGTTGGATAAATATTATCTTGTGGCTGTGGATGGAACCGGCATCGCTTCTTTTAATAAAAGACATTGCGATAAATGTCTTACTAAAAAAAACAACGATGGTTCTATTACTTATTTCCACAATGTTTTAACCGCTCAAATTGTAACTTATACCGGATATGCTTTTATTATTGATTTTGAATTCATTGAAAATTCAGGACATTCCGAATACGAAAAACAAGATGCTGAATATAAGGCATTTAAGCGAATGTATCCGAGAATCATAAAAAATTTTCCGCAAGAATTATTTTGTTTTCTGCTTGATGGACTTTACGCTGATTCGGTCATTATGTCTATGGTTGGCGAGCGCTCGTATTTTTTTATTGCTTTGCAGGATAAAGATTTTAAATCAGCTAATGAAGATTTTGAAGGTCTTTATAAATTGGCTGCGGAAAACAATATTAAATTCGGCGAACAATCAATTCGCTTTGTTAACAATATGAATTACAAGAATTGTGAATTTTCTATTATCGAATCTATAGAGCCGCATACTTCGCCTAATGCTAAAACCGATTCGCTGAAATTAAAATATTTAACCAATATTCCAGTTTCTAAATCTAATGTCGAAAAACTTATAAATCAAGGAGGCCGGTTGCGTGGTATAATTGAAAATCAGGGGTATAATGTCCTGAAAAATGATTATTCTCTTGAACATCCTTTCCGAAAAAAATCGCTTGCGGCGATTAAATCAGTCATATGTCTCACTTGCATTGCTTATATTATTTTCCAATTTTTTATTGTTGCTTCCTGTAAATGTAAACAAAGAGTATTTGAAATTTTTAAAGCCCTCAAAATACTTGCTGATAAACTTAAACAAACTTTTTCTTCAGAACCTTTGCCCGTTTTAAAAATTCCACTGCGGGTTTCCTTCGCTTCTTATTAGTTTTATTATGGATGTTCGGGATTATTTTCAACAATTTTTTTATTATATTTTATCTTATTTTTTAATGGGATTTCTCTATCCTCGTCTTTTTTATTTTTATTGTTTTTTTTGACTTTTTGACTCTTTGATTGATTTTTGAATTTTATTATTTAATTCTGCAAGTTTTTTTATTATTTTTTTTCAGCGCTAAAGGATAAATTAGTTCGCGCCTTCAAAAGCTCCTAATTTTAACAATTCCATATTTAAATCAGATAATTCATCAATTTTTTATTGTTGCTTCCTGCAAATCTAAACAAAGAGTATTTGAAATTTTTAAAGCCGTCAAAATTCTTGCCGATAAACTTAAACCAACATTTTCTTCAAATCCTTTGCCTGTTTTAAAAATTCCATTGCGTGTTTCTTTAGCTTTTTATTGGAATAATTTCCGACTGCTCCCACAAGTTGCTCGGACAGGTAAAAATTGCATTGCATTTTTATCAAAAATAATATAGACTTACCAAACAGAAATGAGAAGCAAATATATTTAAGTTTAGTTTTTTAAAACAATATATATTGTTTTGACGCTAAAGTTTCTTTGTAAAAAACATTAGCGAAAGGACAATAGCGATATTGGAAAAAGTCTAATTAATCCTGAAAACCGCATTAAAATTTTGAAAAAGCGCTGGAAGTAAGGAAAAACAATGATTTAGCGCGCTTTTTCAAAAATATTAATTTTTACTTGGCAGTTTTCAAGATTTTAGAAGTTTTAACAAACGCGCATATATATGCAACGACATAATTTAATTTGCATATTATAATAAGCCGCTGTATCTAAATATAACGTTAATAAATAAAATTTTCGTTCAATTTTCAAAGACGCTATATATATTTTGAAAAACTTCACTTTACATGCATTGTCAGACTTAATGTTATTTAGAAAAATTTAAGAGGTTGAAAATGTTATTAAGCAAATATTTGGCGCCAACTTTAAAAGAGACTCCGGCGGACGCGGAGATTATAAGTCATAAATTAATGATAAGAGCGGGAATGTTGAGAAAGGTTGGTCCGGGAATATATAATTATTTGCCGTTATGTTTTCGAGTCATAAAAAAAATTGAAGAAATAGTTCGAGAAGAAATGAATAAAGCGGACGCTATAGAATTATTGATGCCTATACTTACGCCCGCGGAATTATGGATGCAGTCAGGACGCTGGGACGTTTACGGAAAAGAGCTTATGCGTTTTTCAGACAGGCACGATAAAGAATACGCGCTCGGTCCAACCCACGAAGAGGTTATTACGTCGCTTGCCGGGAACGAAGTAAAATCGTATAGACAGCTTCCGATATGCTTGTATCAAATCCAATCGAAATTCAGAGACGAAGTCAGACCGAGATTCGGAGTGATGCGCGCAAGGGAATTTGTTATGAAAGACGCGTATTCGTTTCATGCGAATGAAAAGTGTCTTGACGAATACTATAAAAAAATGTATGAGGCGTATTCAAATATTTTCAAACGCTGCGGATTAAGGTTCAGAGCCGTGCTTGCGGATTCCGGAGCTATAGGCGGCGAAAACACTCACGAATTTATGGTTCTTGCGAGTTCCGGCGAATCAAGAGTAATAAGCTGTCCTAATGATAAATGCGGATACGCGGCTACCGACGAGACAGCGGATTCGAATATTTTCAGACCTGAAAAAGAAGAATTAAAAGAATTGCAAAAAGTAGATACTCCAAATAAAAAGACTATTGAAGAAGTAAGCGGTTATTTAAAAATTGAACCGTATAAACTTGTAAAAACATTGTTGTATAAATACGACGGAAATATTGCCGCTGTTTTAATACGGGGAGACAGAGACGTAAATGAAATAAAACTGAAAAAAGTTTTGAACGCCAATGAAATAGAACTCGCGGACGCTGATACGGTTTCAAAAATAACGGGATGCGCGGTTGGATTCGCGGGACCTGTGAACTTGAAAAACGCAAAAATTATAGCCGATAATTCCGTAAAAAATCTTTTGAATTTTACGGTTGGCGCAAATTCGACGGACGCTCATTTTATAAACGTCAATTATAACAGGGATTTTGAAATAGAAAAATTTTACGATATACGCCTTGCCAACAAAGGCGACAAATGCGTAAAATGCGGAGCTGTTCTTGAGGACTACCGCGGAATAGAAGTCGGTCAGATTTTTAAACTCGGGGAGAAATATTCAAAATCAATGAACGCGGTTTATACGGCTGAAGACGGCAAACTGAAAAATTATATAATGGGATGTTATGGAATAGGAATCACAAGAATCGTTGCAGCCGCGATTGAACAGAACAACGATGAAAAAGGAATCGTATGGACTTTGGGCATTGCGCCGTTTCAGGTTATTGTCATAGCTTTGGGAAAACCCGGCTCTAAAGAATTTCAAACTGCAAAAGAGATTTACGAAGAATTGAAAAATTCGGGGATAGAGGTTTTGTTTGACGATAGAAACGTAAGCCCGGGTTTTAAATTTAAAGACGCGGATTTAATCGGGATACCGTTTCAGGCAATAGTAAGCCAGAAATCGCTTGCCGGAAATTCGTTTGAAATCTGCGTTAGAAAATCCGGCGAAAAGATTATGGTTGATAGAAATAGTATAAAATCAAAACTTGACGAATTGATAAGATTAAATTGATTTTCCACGAATGCGGCTTAGGCTTATGAAATAATATTATTATGAGATTTAACGAGAACATATTAAATTTAAAACAATCCGACATCAGACGTATGTCGATAGAATGCGGCAAACATCCTGAAGGAATAAATTTAAGTCAGGGAATCTGCGATCTTGATTTGCCGGAAGAATTGGTAAACGGATTGAATAACGCGGTAAAAACCGGTTTCAATATTTACACGAGATACGACGGCATCGAAGAATTAAGAAAAAACATTTCAGAAAAAATGCTGAAATTCAACGGAATAAAATATAATCCTAAAAATGAAATACTTATAACAAGCGGTTCCACGGGGGCGTTTTTTCTTGTTATGTTCGGATTGATGAAACCTGCCGACGAGATTATTTTGTTTCAGCCGTTTTACGGATATCATTACAATACTATGATTTCGCTTGGAATAAAACCTGTAATAGCAAATATGAATCAAGAAAAAAATTGGGAAATAAATTATAGCGACCTCGAGTTGAAAATTACGGAAAAGACAAGGGCGATAGCAATTAATACTCCGGCTAATCCTTCGGGAAAAACCTTTTCTGAAACTGAAATCAGAAATATCGGGAAAATAGCGTCAAAACATAATCTTCTGATTATTACGGATGAAATTTACGAATACATTACGTTTGACGGAATAAAACATATAAGTCCGGCGTCAGTTGACGGATTGAAAGAAAGAACAATAACTATAAGCGGTTTTTCAAAAACATACAGCATAACCGGATGGAGACTGGGATATATGTGCGCAGATTCGGAGATTATAGCCAGATTAGGAATACTGAACGATTTATTTTATATTTGCGCTCCCTCTCCGGTTCAGAAAGCGGTTTCGGATTGTATGGAAAATTTGCCGGAGACATTTTATAAACGGCTTCCCGAATTTTACGGAATAAATCGGGATATGATTGTCGAAACGCTGATAAGACTGGGATTTAAAACTTTTATACCGGCAGGCGCATATTATTTGCTGGCGGATTTTTCAAAACTCGGATTTAAAAATTGCGATGAAGCGGCGGATATTATTTTATCAAAGACCGGAGTGGCGGCAGTGCCGGGAAAATCATTTTTTGAAGATAATTCAGGCGAGAAATTATTAAGATTCTGTTTTGCTAAAAAAACCGGTATTCTTAAAAAAGCCTGCGAGAATTTAAAAAGATTGAGTTGAACATGGAATCGGCATATAAATTTAATAAAACCGTTGAACGGTTTTATTATACCAGCCGCAAAAAATAGATAGTATTGTAATAAAAACAGGTTGAAATTATGGATACGTTAATAACTATAATAATTTTTGTATTTTCAATTGTTGTCCACGAAGTGGCGCACGCGTATTCCGCGTATTTATTCGGCGATACCACGGCTAAAGACGAAGGAAGAATCACGCTTAATCCGATTCCTCATATTGATTTATGGTGGACGATATTATTGCCGGCTTTCTTGTTTTTTTCGACTCAAGGAAAATTTATTTTCGGAGGCGCGAAACCGGTGCCAATAAATCCGTTGAGATTTTCCAATAGGCGTCTGGGCATTTCATTAGTAAGCGCGGCTGGTCCTTTATCGAATATTTCGCTCGCTCTGATATCGGCGTTCTTTCTTAATATTTTTATTTATTTCGGAGTAAATATACCATTGTTGAACATTATTTTATTTAAAGGCGTTTTGTTCAATATGGTGCTTGCCGGATTCAATCTGATTCCCATACCTCCGCTCGACGGGTCGAAACTTCTTGTTTATTTTTTGCCTCCCGAATACGAATATAATGTTATGAGAATGGAGATGTTCGGTTTCATATTATTGATTGTAGCCATAAATTTTGGGTTGTTTTCCTTTGTGGTGAACCATTTTATTTTGCCGATTATCAACTACTTAATCCCTTTGTATTTTTAATTTTGTATGAAAGAATATAATTTTAAAAACATTGGATTAAACGATACGGGCGTTATAATCGATAAGATTTTGGAATATGCAAAACCGGGTTTTACAGTCGGGCTGATAGGAAATTTAGGCGCGGGAAAAACTTATCTTGCTTCAGGGGTTTTAAAACGCATAGGAATAAATTCTATAACGTCAAGCCCGACGTTTACTCTTTTAAATCAGTATGAAATAGGCGACAAAGAATTTATTGTGAATCATTTTGACATGTATCGGATATCTTCGGCTGAAGAATTAGAATCTGCCGGTTATTTCGATTATGCCGGAGATAAAAACTGTTTCAATATGATAGAATGGGCTGATAAAATTATGAAATATTTGCCGAAAAAAAAACTTGTGATAATGAAAATTGATTATTCGGAGGATATAATAAAGCGCGATTATAATATTTCCGAATATTGTTGAAAAATAATTATTGTAATAAATTAAATTATAATGTATAATCTTTAAATAAAAAAAAATAGGAAGGTGGATATTATGGCAAATGAAGAACAAAAACAGGTTTTTACATTATCAATCGTTTCCGTATCTCCGCAATTGAAAGGAAGCGTGAGCGATAATATTAGTAAGACTTCCGCGGAATTTGTAAATGTTGGATTGCTTCTTGATTTTATAAATAAAACCGCCCTTTGCAAATGCGCAACTGAAAAGGATTATAAAAAATTCATAAAGAAAAACGATAAAGCGGCGGATAATCCAACTTTGGACGAAACCTCTAAAACCGTTTGCTGCTGCGAAACGGTTCCGGCTGTTCAGGAGCCTGAGAAAACTGACGCCGATGATAATAAAGAATCAGAAAAACTTGATAAAAAGAAAAAAATCATAATGCCGAAACGTTCGGAGATAAAAGAAGAATTGAAAAAAATCTCGAATTTTACGGACGAAGAAATGTCTATTATGGGCTGGTCTTCGCTTTATAAAGCATATAGCTTGATGATTCGTTACGGACAAAAGGGAGTTGAAGACGAATTCAGAAAATTGCAGTGGTTTGGAAAAGAAATGAAAATTAAAGAAAAAGAACGCAAACGCGAAGAAAAAAAGAATAAGAAGAAGGGCAAGGACGGAAAAAGCGATTCGAAGGATGATAAAAAATTAAAAAAAGAGCGCGAAAGAGAAGAACGAAAAAAACGCAAAGAAGATAAAAAACTCGAAAAAGAAAAGAAAAAAGCAGAGAAAAAGAAATAAATTTTTATAAAGAGGCGCATTGGTCTAGCGGTCCAGGACGCCGCCCTCTCACGGCGGAAATCACGGGTTCAAATCCCGTATGCGCTACTTTTTTTATCCTTCTCTCCGAATAACGCAACGCGCGCTGAATAAGTAAGATGAAAATTTCTTCGATTTCGACAGTCTCGCGCCGTTTAATATTTAATCGCTTGAAATTAAAACGACGGAAATTTGAAAACGCAAAACTGCCGGATTATCGCGTTATCAAAAAAATTGGATTTTATTTTTGATTATAAAAGGGAATAACAAATGAGCGCTGAAAATATTAAAAGTTCCATATCAAGGGCGAATAGCATTGTTTTTTACTGCACATCCGTATTAATATTGATGACAATATTCGGATTAGGCGCGGTATATGGCATAATAACGGAATTGCAAAAAGATATGCCCGATTTGGAACAGCTTGACAGAACCTCGAAAAATTATACGGAACGATATGTTTTACCGTCGAGGGTATATGATATTAATAACGAAGTAATAGCGGAGTTTTGGGAAGAAAAAAGAATATTGATAACAATGGACGACATTAGCGATACGCTTGTTAAAGCGTTTTTAGCTATTGAAGACCGCGATTTTTATAAGCATCACGGATTGAATTTCAAACGAATAATTAAAGCGGTAATCACCAATGTAACTAAAGGTAGAAAAGCTCAGGGAGCAAGCACTATAACCCAGCAATTGGCTCGTTCTTTGTTTTTTACCACCAAGAAAATAATGATGAGAAAAGTCGCTGAAATGCTGTTAGCCGTTGAAATAGAAAGACGTTTTACAAAATCAGAAATTCTCGAGGGATATTTTAATAAAATATTTTTAGGCAGCGGAGCCTACGGCGTCGAAGCGGCTTCCAGGGCGTATTTCGGGAAACATTCAAATCAATTGACGCTCGGCGAATGCGCTATGCTGGCGGCTCTCCCAAAAGCGCCGTCCTCGTATTCTCCTTTAAGAAATCCGGAAAAAGCCAAAAGACGTCAGGAACTTGTTTCGGCTTCAATGGTTGAAGCCGGTTTTATTAACGAAGATCAAAAACAAAAAGCTATGATAGAATTCTGGTC
>DAINAU010000104.1:0-15472 GCA_036733285.1 bacterium | reverse complement strand
TGCATTAATAACCGATATGAATCAGCCGCTTGGAAGGGCGGTAGGGAATTCTCTTGAAATAATTCAGTCTATAGAGATATTGAAAGGAAACGGACCCGAAGACATAACAAAGCTTGTCAAATACGAATCCGCTTATATGATAATGCTTGGCGGATTAACGGATAATTTCGAGGAGGCGCTTGAGAAGGTTGAAACGGTTATTAAAAATGGAAAAGCGCTTGACGTTTATGGAAAAATGATAGCCGCTCAAAATGGCAACGCAGATGTGATTAACGACTACGGTTTATTTCCGCAAACCAAAGAAATGATTGAAATCAAAAGCCCTGAAACCGGATATATATCTGAAATCGACGCAATGGGAGTCGGCATATCCGCTTTAATACTGGGAGCCGGAAGAGAGACAAAAGAATCGATAATCGATTATGCGGTAGGCGCGGTTTTAAAAAAGAAAGTAGGCGATTATGCGAATAAGGGCGATGTTCTCGCTGAATTTTATGTCAATAACAAATCCAGATGGGAAGAAGCTCAAAAGAAATTCTTGAACAGTTATAGATTTTCAAAAGAAAAACCGGCGGTTCCGCCTTTGATTTATTCGGTTGTGGATATAAATTCCGTAAAGAAATTGGATATAGCAAGATAAAAATTTATAGTCATACTAATCGAAAAATATTTTAAAATATTTTAAATATGTTTTAAAAAAATTTAAAAAGATATTAAAGAGATATTAAAGAGGTGGCAGTATGAGCGGACAAATTAAAAATATGATTGATTCGATTATTGCTCAAAAATCTAAGGGAGACGGGGCGTTAAGCCAGCTTGTAAAAACAAAGTTGGTATTGAAAGGAATCGACCCTTCAAAGTTTGGACTCGCGACTCCGGACGATCCGGCGATAATTCAGAAATTGAAGCAGATTGCGATGGAATTTCAAGTGGCGGTATAATCAGATTTGGTTTGGGTTTGAAAAAATAATATATTTCAAGATAAAAAACGGAGGCATAAATTTATGAGTATTAAAACGGCGTATTCTTTAAAAGAGGATATCAGGGAATCCGTATCGGATATAAAAAATCAGTTAAGAGATATTAAACCTAAAATGGTCATATATTTCGCATCGGCAAAATATTCTGCGGAAAAACTAAGCGCTGAAATGCAGAAAGCGTTTGATAAAGCGGCTGTTTTCGGCAATACTACCGCCGGAGAAATAGTTACAGGCAAGATGTTGAAAAAATCGCTTGTTGCGATGGCGTTTGATTCAAGCTCGATAGAAGACGTTAAAATAGAGGTTGTTGAAAATATAAAAAGCGACGGCGATAAAAATTTGAAGAAAGCTTTTGAATCGTTTGAAAAATATTACGGAATCAAAATGTCGGATCTTGATTATAAGAAATTTGTCGGCGTCGTTTTAATCGACGGATTAAGTATGTCGGAAGAAAAAATTATGGACAGCATAGGCAATTCCACAAACATTTTCTTTATCGGCGGTTCCGCAGGCGACGATTTGGCGTTTAAACAAACGAATCTTTACGCAAACGGCAAATCATACGCAAACGCGGCTATACTCGCTTTATTGAAACCAGCCAAAGAGTTTGATTTTATAAAAACTCAGAGTTTTTCCTCGCTTGATAAAAAATTGACAGCGACAAAAGCGGACGAATCATCCCGCAGAGTGTTTGAATTCAACGGACGTTCCGCGGCTGAAGCGTATGCGGAGGCGCTTGGCGTTAAATGCGAAGACGCCTCGAATTATTTTATGTCGAATCCGGTTGGTTTAATGGTGGACGAAGTTCCATATGTCAGAAGCCCGCAGCAAATAAAAGAAAAAAGCATGTGTTTTTACTGCAACATAAAAGAGGGAATGGAACTATCGGTATTAAAATCGACCGATATAATAAAAGACACGAGAAAAGCCGTAGAAGAAAAAAAGAAAGAATTGGGTTCGATATCTGGCATAATCAATTTTCATTGCATATTGAGAACGCTTGAGCTTGACCAGAAAGGGTTGGCGGAAGAATACGGAAAAATATTTTCCGATATACCCACAATCGGTTTCAGCACATACGGAGAAGAATTTATCGGACATATAAATCAAACCTCCACAATGCTGGTATTTAAATAAAATAAAAAAAACTTGATTTTTTAAATTTTATTTTATATAATTAAAAAGTTATTATATATAACCTAATCCCGATAAAGGGGAAAAGTTATTAGTCTTATTAAAAATATTAGCTGACATTCTTGCTAAAATTACAAGGATATTTTTGGTAAGACGCTATAATAATTATGGTTACAGTGGTTCCTAAAATTGAAACGGAATTACGCATATTATGTTTGAGGTGTGATTTAAAATGAAAGAGAAAATTCATCCTGAATACAAGGAAATCGAATTCGTATGTTCCTGCGGCAACAAAATCAAGACATATTCTACGTCAAAGAATCAGAATATAGTTATTTGTTCAAGTTGTCATCCGTTTTTTTCCGGTAAAGAAAAAATAATGGATTCTGCCGGAAGAATAGAAAAATTCAAGAAAAAATACGAAAAAAAAGTTAAAACCAAGTAGATAATCAAATAAAACGCCTTGCGGATTGATTTTTGGTTCAAACATTATCATTTATCGCTGGGCGTTTTTTTTTTGTTTAAACCAAACTATGAAACATTTGATAGGCGGTCAAGCGGTAATAGAAGGAGTAATGATACGCGGCGGCGATTACTACGCGGTATCTGTAAGACGCAACGACGGAATAATTGAAACGCTGGACAAACGGATAAACAACGGTTCATTTATAAAATTCATCAAAAAAATTCCTTTTATACGCGGGTTATACGTTTTATTTGAAACATTAAAAATAGGGATAGAAACGCTGAATTATTCGGCGAACGCGGCATCCGCCGAAAACGAAAAAATAAGCGGTAAAGAACTTTTTTTTTCTATGATAATAGCTTTTGGCGCCGCGATAATTTTTTTTGTAATACTCCCTTATTACATAACGTTACAGTTCGATATAAAAAATTCCTTTGTTTTTAATTTAGTTGACGGACTAATAAAAATCATTTTTTTAACCGCGTATATATTCGGGATTTCTTTTTTTAAAGACATAAAACGAGTGTTTCAATATCACGGAGCGGAACATAAAGTCGTAAACGCTTACGAGAAAGGCGAAGAAATAAATATTGACAACGTTAAAAAATATAAAACTTTGCATTTGCGCTGCGGAACCAATTTTTTATTTTTAGTGTTATTCATATCGATATTTTTTTTCGTAATGATACCGGATGAATACGCGACATTGGTAAAAATCGCATTACGAATAGGTTTGATACCTATAATAGCCGGAACCGCATACGAGATAATCAGGTTGTTCAATAAGTTTCCAGACAACGTTTTATTAAAAACGCTTGTATTTCCAGGATTAATGCTGCAATATATAACAACCGGCGAGCCGGACGATAGCCAGTTAGAAGTGGCTATGCGTTCAGCGTCGAGAATACTCGATATTTTAAATAACGAAGAGAAAAAGTAATGGAACTCACTGAGAAATTAAACGAAATCAGAGCAAAATACGACGAACTTGCCGAAAAATTATCGCAACCGGATATAACGAGCGATATAAAATCGTATCATAAATATTCCAAAGAGTTATCGGATCTTCAGGAAATGGTGGAAGCCGGAAAAGAGTATTCGAAAATTATGAAAGATATTGAAGATAATATCGAATTATCGCGGACTGCGGACGATAAAGAAATGGAAGAACTTGCCTTAAACGAGATAAAAATATTAAAGACTCAAAAAGAGGAAATGGAGTTAAAAATCAAAAAACTCCTGATACCCAAAGACCCGCTTGATGAAAAGAATATAATAATGGAGATACGCGCCGGAACGGGCGGCGACGAGTCATCGATATTTACGTCTGATTTATTCAGAATGTATAGCAGATACGCCGAATTGAACAAATGGAAAATTGAAATAATGTCAATGAGCGAAACCGGAGTAGGCGGATACAAAGAAATAATTTTTATGATATCCGGCAAAATGGTTTATAGCAAGCTGAAATTTGAAAGCGGAACTCATAGAGTTCAGCGCGTTCCCGTTACCGAAGCGAACGGCAGAGTTCATACTTCGGCAATAACAGTGGCGGTATTGCCGGAAGCGGACGACATAGAAATAGAAATAAAACAGGAAGATTTAAAAATCGACGTGTATAGGTCGTCCGGACACGGCGGCCAATCGGTTAACACCACCGATTCCGCGGTCAGAGTTACTCATCTGCCCACCGGACTTGTAATAACCTGTCAGGATGAAAAATCTCAGTTGAAAAACAAGGCAAAAGCCATAAAAGTTTTGAAATCGCGGCTGCTTGACGCGGAGATTCAAAAACAAAACTCGCAGATTTCCGCTCAAAGAAAAAAAATGGTTGGCAGCGGAGACAGATCGGAACGCATCAGGACTTATAATTTTCCGCAGAATCGTATGACAGACCACAGAATAAATCTGACTCTGTATAAATTGAATTCCATTATAGACGGAGATTTGGACGAATTGATTGACGCGCTGATAACCGCGGACGAACTTGAAAAACTGATTTCGTTATAAAAAATTTATAAATTATCATAGCGTAAATTATGTATAATGAAATAAGCGATAAATTCAAAGATTCGGGTTTGGTTGAAATAATTTTCAGGGAAAGCGATTCGATAATAGCTCTGACCGATTATAATTTTAAAACAATTTATTCCAACGCCAATTTTCTGAATCTATTTCAAATAGAATTGGAAAAATCCAGAAACGTAGAATTAAAAAAAATACTGCCTTTGCAATTGTTTGACAAAATCTCGCTGTATTTTAAAGATAATCCGAAAAACAATTTTTTTCGCTTGCGTTCGGTAATAATTGAAATAGCTTCCATATTCAAAATCTTCGACATTAAAATCATAAAAAACAAGGATTCGTTCGTTTTCTTATTTATCGAAGATATTTCGATAGAAAGTTTAAACGAACAACTCGACAGGGTGGGAATCGGATTCATAACAATATCGACGGACAGAAAAATAATGAAATGCAATAACGCAATTCAGCAGTATTTCGGAGTTCCCGACAGCAGGACTTGTTCCGAATATTTTAATATTGAAATGTCGCGGGTATGCAGAACAACCTGCGTTTTTTTTGACTTATCGCAGTATAACAAGATTTCAGAAATGGAAATGCTGACGGATACGCTTATTGGAAAAAGATATTTTAAAATCATATCTCTTCCGGTTACGGACGAAGAAAATAATTTGTTATATGCGAACAAACTTTTTATGGATATAACGTCTATGAAACTTATGATAGACGAGCTTCAGATTAAAAATAGAGTTATCGAAGAAAATTTGAATTTGAAAAACGAGTTTATTTCCAATGTAACTCACGAGCTGAAAACTCCGCTGACTTCAATATTAGGTTATTCGGAACTATTGACGAAAAAAATTAATAACGTGGATTTCGAGCCGGTTAAATTTTATGAGAATTCAAGAAAAAGTCTTGAATTAATTTATAAATCCGCGCATAAGCTTTTGGCGTTAATCGACAATTTGTTGAAATTATCGGATATTGAAAACCGTAAAATCAAGATTAATTCCGAACTGATTAATTTGAAATATTTATTCGATCAGATTTCGCTCGAAACTAATAATCTCGGATTGCACAAAGATATTGACCTGAAATTTGAATTCGACGATAAATTGTATAACGTAAATTTTTATTCCGATTATGAAAAATTAAAAATAATTTTAATGAATATAATTAATAACGCGGTTAAATTCACTGAAAAGGGTTTTGTCAAAGTGTCCGCGAATCTTATAGAAGATTCAGAGTCCGTATTATTTAAAGTCGAGGATACCGGAATAGGAATAAACCAAAAATATCATAAAATAATTTTCGAGCCTTTCAGGCAGGTTGACGGTTCTATGACAAGAAAATATTCCGGAATAGGCGTCGGCTTAAGTCTTGCAAAAAAATACGCGCATCTGCTTGATTCTGAGATAAAACTTGAAAGCGAAGAAAACAAAGGGACCACAGTGATATTAAAAACGCCCATAAAAATTTCAGGACGGTAATTTGCTGAAATGTCTGAAACCGAATACAAAAATCAATTTCATCATATATGGATTAAAGGAAAACATTTTCAAAAATTGACTCCGGAAGAAGAATTTATTTACGGGATAATGAACGATCATCCGGAATACTACGTTCATTACGAATGCGGCGACGGTATGGATTTTAATTATGAAAAATCAGGAGAAATTAATCCGTTTCTTCATATTTCGCTTCATATTATTTTAAAAAAAATTTTAAAATCGAATCAATTTGACGAATTGAATTCATTATATTCCAATCTTTTGGAGAAAGCGGAAGAACATTGCGCCGAACATATTTTATTGGAAGAATTATTGAATGAATTGCCTTTGATTTATCAGCAAGTCGATTTTTTTTTGAAAAAGAAAAACGCAAAGTTATTGCTGCCCGAATACGTTAAAAAAAAAATTGAAAAAATATCGTTAAAATATTTGCAATGAAAACAAAAAAAAAGGGATCGGTCATAATCCTTGTTATAGCGCTGTCTCTGGCTCTTCTCGGAACGTTTTTGTTGTATAATGAAATTACGAAATCTGCGATATACGATTCGTCGAAAATCATAGGCGGCGTTAAATCCAAAAATATAATAAATAATGTTGAGACCGTAATAAATAAGCTGTTTGAAACCGATTTAACTCCGGGATACGATTGGAAAGAGGATTTCTGGAACTATAGTCCGGTAATAGTTTTTACAATAGACGGAGTGTCGGTTCGGGTTTTTTTTTCGGACGAGGATTCTAAAATCAATGCAAATCAAATCATATATCCCGACGGTAAAATTAATTCGCTTATTCAAAAAAAAATATCCAATATTTTAAGAAATTATGATATTCAAGAAGAATTGAGCAACACTATTATCGACTGGATTGACGCTGACAACGAGAATATGCATCTTGGAGCCGAAATCGATTACTATCAAACGACTCCGTTTAAATTATCCTGCCCGAATAATGAAATGACTTCTCCGGACGAACTAAAATTGTTAAAAGGATTAGGCGTATATTTTGACGGAAACGACACAGTTGATTTGAACGGTTATATAACGGTATTCGGCGATAATTTATATAATATAAACACTGTTTCACCGGAAGTTCTTTCGAGTTTTGATTTCTTGGACGAAGTGGAAATCGAAGCGATTATTAATTTCAGAAAAGATTATCCCGTTAAAAACATCTCTGATATGCCTAAATTCATTCCGGAACTTCAAAAAAAAAGTTTCGAGCTTATCGACGGTTATTTAAAAACGACAAGCGATATAATCAGAATAGAAATACAAACCGAATACTCCGGCGTAAAACTCGATTATGTCTGGATATACGATAAAACCCAAAAAAAAGTTTTATATAAACAATTCAAATAAGATACCTTTTTAGAAAGTTGAGGAAATCGTGAAACGATTTTCGAATATTATATTTATAGAAAGCCGAATTTCAGGAAAAGGATTAAGCGCAAATTACACGGTTATCCTTTTCCGATAAAATTCGGCTCAGGATTAAAAAAAGGATTTGCCTTGTTCGTTAATAAGATTTAACGAGTTAATGATATTTTTAAGCTTTCTATTATAAACGGGAGTTTTAATGAATTTGACATATTTTGCAGCTTCATTATACTGATTATTTTTAAAAAGCATAGTTATGATTTTATCGTAATTGCCGCTTTTCTCATAACATCTTACCGCGTTATCAAAATCCTTCCCGTTTTTGTAATTATTGCCGGCTTTTTCAAATTTTTTATATTCTTCATATATTTGCGCGACTTTAATAAAATCCTTATTTGCTTCACAAATCCAGATGGCAAATGAAATATTTTTATTGGTCAAATAATAGTCTACCGCTTTACGATAAAATATTGTAAAATGAAATAAGAAAATATTTGTTTCGTTCGCTTCAATTTTTTCTAATTCTTCCAAAAATTTTTTTTTGTCGGTTAAGTTGTAAGCTATCAATTGAAGCGTATCGTCGGGATTATCAATCAGTCGAGTTTCAATAATTTTAGATATTATCCGCAAAAATTCATAATCGCCGCTAAAATCTAAAATACAATTCCAAATTTGTTCCCAATTTTTGATATTAATTAATATTGTAATTAATTTTTCAAGGTTGTTTTTAAAATGCCGGAAAAGCATAAAATGAATAGAATCGATTTGACCGGTTATTTTGTCGATGTGGGAAAAATTGTTTTTTTTCAAATATTCAGCATAAATATCGGAAGCGATAATAAATTTTTTCTGAAAAGTTACGCTTGATTCAATCGATTTGAATTCGGAAGAATCGAATAATTTTATAAGAAGACCTTTTGAAATATCGTAATTATTTTTTGTTTTTAAATATTTATCAAGGGCGTCAAAAGCATTGTAAGAATAGAAATAATGAATCGCTTCTTCGTGTTTATCCATTTTTAAATAAAGATTAATTATTCCTTCGGTGAATATACAGGTTTTGTATCTGCTCATAGCGGCTTCAAGATTATTATTTTTTTCGCAATTTTTTCCTTCGGCTAATAATTGGTCTATGTTGCGTTTGATTATATTGTGATTGTTATCGAAGATATGCCGTCTGAAAAAATATTCCGGTTTAACGCAATTTTTTCTATCTTCGTCGTTAGTTAAATTTTCAACGGCGATTCCGGCTTCGTAAAACAGATTTTCATTGGCGTAAGCGTCGATTAATTTTAACGAGGGTTCGAATAATTTTAAATAATTTATGGCTTCTCTGAATAGATTTTTTCTATGAAAATAATCGCCGGCTTTTTTAAAATTTTTCAAAGCCGCGAATCTTACAGCCGCTCTGATAAAATCGTTCTTATTCTCGAAACTAACGGATTCTTGCGCGATAATTTGATTATTCTCGGAATTTGTTTCCGCGAACAATTGAAAGTATTTTACTGCGTTTTGATAATCGCCGTCTTTTTCATAGATTAGCGCGGCTGAATAATAATCCTTAAAATTTATAAACAATTGCAGTATGAATTTTTTATCTTTAATTTTTGGAGTCAAGCTTAAAATCTTTTTTTTGTCTTCGAGTTTAAAATAAATTTGAACGGCTTCTTTGTATTTATTCAGTTTTTCGTATGTTTTAGCGAGACAAATCAAATTAGTTGATTTTTCGAGATAAAAAAGAGCTTTGTCGAATTTTTTGTTTTTAAAAAAATAGTCGCCAAGCCTATCGTAATTTTGGGCGAGCTCCCAATTTTTAATAACGTTGTTCATATCCTTTAACTTCAACCATTCATCGGCGGCTTTATTATATTCCTTAAGGATTTCAAGATTTTTTATTTCGCAGAATTTAGCGCGTTTTTTATTTTTCAAATTTTTCCAAAGCAAATGGGCGTTATAATAATCGCATCCGAGCTCATAATTATTTGCCGCTTTTTCAATATAGTTATATTTGTGAAATAATTTTGCCGCGTTAAGATGATGACCTTTGGATTCTTCGATAAAAGCGAAAGCTTTTTCCATTTTTTCGATAGCGCCGGAATTTTTAAAACATTCAAACGCCGCTGGATAATAATCGCGTTCAAAAAAGTAATCGCCTTGCGATTCCCATTCGGAGGGTTTGGAGATTTTTGTCCACAAATCGGAGACCATAAGATTATCGGTAGTTTTGAAAATATGCGGTTTAATTTCATCGACGTCCCAGATATCGGGACAGTCCGCGCCGTCGTAAAAAATTAAAGTGTTCCGGCTGCGGGTAACCGCCACGTAAAGCAAATTGATTTCATATTTTATATGGGCGGAATGAATTTTCTTTAAATCCGAATCGTTTTTTATTCTGCGCCAAATATCTTCGGTTTTTTTGTTTTCTGAAAATTTCCATATTAACACCGTTTCAAATTCAAGTCCTTTCACTTCTTGTATCGTGAAAATTAATTCTGTTTGCAATTGATTTTTTAAAAATAATTTTTGTTCTTCGGAACGCGTTACGATAATCTGATTAGCCGCTGTAATCCTCATATTTTTTATTATTTCGTCTTCTTTAACGTTGTGGATTAAAATAGGAGGTTTGCCTTTAAATTTCCACTTTTCGTGAAGTTCGGCGCTTGAAATTCCCACAAGTTTTTGTTTAATATCGAGAAGGGCGTTGGACAGACTTACGATATTGCCGACGCATCTGAAATTCATATTCAGCGAATAAACGTCCGGAACGTTTATTCCTCTTTCAAAGAATTTTGATTTTACTTCTCCCCATCGGAAACCGCTCGGATTAATAATTTGTTTTACGTCGCCCGTGAGCATTATATCCGTAATCTTGTTTGCAAGCCTGAAAATCATAAAAATCTGCAAATCGGTAAAATCCTGAATTTCATCGCAAATAATAATATCGTATTTATAAATTTCGTCGTTTCTATCGACAAGTTCAATCGTTTTTCTGCATAAGTCGAGTTCGTCCCAGCAGCCCTTTTCGGCGATTTTTTCTTGATAGAATTGAGCGATTTCGTAGAGTTCGTTTCGGTTGAAAAGAAAGTTAGGAGCTCTTTTTTTTCCGAGAAGCATATATTCCGAGAATGAAAGAAGCGGCGATGAAAACGAGTTGATTTTTTTTTCTAAAATTTTATAAATATCGTTTAGAATAAATGAAAATTTATCGGTTTTTCTTTTGATTTCCTCCGTAAAATTAGCTATAAAAGCCGCGGAGTTATTATATCCCGATTTATTTATGATAAGATTTTCTATTTGAGAGTAAAACTCGAAATTTTTAAGGATTATAAGATATTCTTTAAGCCGGAAGATTTCTTTTTCCGATAAACCGTCTTTAAAATATTTCTCGATATTTTTTTTGAACATAGAGGCGTTGATTTGCGGTTTGCCTCCTTTGATAATCGACCTGATTTCTTCCCAGACAAGTTCGGAGTCGTATTTTTTGAAATACTTGTTGGAGTTAAAAATATTTTTAAATTGCGCAAAATCGATTTTTTTTTCTTGAGCGAAATTGACGCCGAAATCTTTTGCGATTTTAAGAAGCAGTTCGTTAAACACATGGAATTCGGGAGGCATGCCGTTATTTTCAATATCGGTATTGACTATAAGACCGTTATAAATTTTTTCGGAAAAAGTTTTTAGATATTTATTGTAAGTTAAAAAAAGCCTGCGTTTTGACTGATAATACTTTTTTAAAAGCATATAAACCGAAATGGTGGTTTTTCCGCTGCCGGCGGTGCCGGACAAAAGAAGCGGCAAATCTTTATTCAGAAGATCTCGTTGTTCTCCGGTCAGATATAGAAAGGATTCGAGTTCATTGGCATTTTTTGAGGTTTGTAGAAAACGGAACCATTCGTCGTCGTTTAAAACAAGCCATTTTTGCGGTCCGTAATCGTCTTTAACGATTTCCTCAATAGATTCTTGAGTGTAATAATCGTCGTTTAAATCGTCTAAAACAATTTCATCAAGCTGATTTTCGTCGTATTGCTCGAAATGTAAAAAGGGCGCGTTTTCCGGAGTTATGATATTGGCTTTTTTTGAAATATCGTTATGATTTACAATTCCCCAGACATACACGCCTATTTGAGAAAATATTTTTCCGATAGTAAAAAGTATTCTTTGACTTTTATCCACTCTTCCTTCAAAAATGACCTTGTTATAAATTCCTTTTAATTTTTTGACGCGAATTCCCGAGTCCCACAACCCGTTTTCGAGATACTCGAATTTATCCCTTAATTTTTTGCGTTCTTTTTCGTTTAAATTAAGTATATGCTTTTTTAAAGAATTATTTAATAAAATCAAATATTTAGTTTTCAATTTAAATTCCTATATTTGTAATTAATGTCTTTTCAAAAATATTCTTGCAATTTCAGCAAGAATATTTTTGATAAGATTAATAGCTTTTCCGCGAATGCGGCTTATGTATTTTTAATTTCAACCGGAACAATTCGGCGACAGGATTTTCATAACTGAAAAAATATCATAATATATTTTTTTTAAAATGCAATTTTTTTTTGTTTGTTCAAAAAAATTAAAAGCCGATATTATACGCTTGAAATACCCCTAAAATAACGCTTGAAAAAACGTATTGAATAATAAAAAGAATGAGAGCGGTAATTGCGGGAGTCAAATCGAATATTCCCAATTTTATTTTAATTGAATTGGATATTGGAAAAATAAAAATTTCGGACAAATCAAAAACCAGTTTTTTCAAATAAACTACGGGCGCGAAATTCAATTTAATAAAATTTAGAATTATCCTTGCGGCAATTACCCAGATTATTATATCGATGATTAATATACAATTATAAAACCCGCAAATAATGATATTAACTGCGGCGTGAAAATTGTATTCAAACCCAAATAAAAAAAGAAAGACGCAATATAAAATAAAAGCGGCTGTTATGCAAACCTGATTTTCGTCAATGGCATAGCGGAATAAATTGAATTTTTCTCCGGCGTTTTTTAACGGATACGCAATCCAATAAAAGAAAGAATACAACGCTTTAGAAAGTTTGATATTTTCTCTAATCATAAGAAGAGATAGAATGTTAATCTGTAAAAAAAACGCCGCGGCGGTCGCAATTCCAAGATGGAATGATTTAAAAAAATCAGTGGGGATATCGAGACGTTTAACGGAAGATTCGGTTTTAATTATTAAAAATATGAGATAATTAATTTTATCGTCGATTTCTGTTATGTCGAAAGCTGTTTTTATGACTAAGGCTTTTAAAATGAAAATAAAGGTTATGACAATAGAACAGAAAGCGACCTGATTAATTTTTAGAAACGGTTTTATTTTACCCGTCAATAGGTCGAACGAGTAAAAAACGCTGATAAAGAACCTGTTTTTTATTGCGGGTTCGCTTTTTTTATATAATATCCGCAAAAAAAACACGAATAAAAAAATATTTAAAATAGAGTCCACAAAGTTTTATCCCGAACGTATAAGATTATTAAACTAAAAACAGTTTTCAAAGATATAACCGAATCGTATAAAAATCAATTATATTTTCAATACTTTGAAAAATATAGAGTTAAAAAGAAAAATAATAAATGTCTAAAGTTTTTTTTCAATAATGCCGATAAAAGAAACGAAGATAATGTATAAAATTTATTTCAAGGGAATCACAATATGATAAGCGCATTATACACTTCTGAATCCGGCATAAAAAGTATGCAGACCGCGCTTGACGTGGTCGGATATAATATTGCCAATATAAATACAGAAGCATTCAAAAAAAACGACGTAACTTTCAAGGATTTGCTTTATCAATCTTATAATATAGCTCAAACCTCGATAAATCCTCTGCAAAAAGGATTGGGAACAAGTTTGACTGATATTAGAAAGATAATGACTCAAGGCAGCGCGATAGACGGTTCTTCTGAAACCGATTTATATATAAGCGGTTCGGGTTTTTTTGTATTGAATAAAGATGGAAAAGAGTTGTATACTCGGCTTGGAAAATTCAGGTTCGATAGCGGCGGCAATTCAATAAGCAATGGTTTTCCGGTAATATCTGCGGATGGCGGCGTCAATTATTATCTTGGAAGTCCTTCGGTATCGACTCCCTTAAAACTTGTGAATCCCGACGACGGAGCCGTAGTTCAGGGCTGGATGGCGGACACTGAAACCGGAGCTATCAATTCGGCGGGAGGGGTTTCAAATATAGAGATAAGCGAACCTTATTTTTATATGAATCCCAAAGCCACGACTTATGAAAACGTAACCGGTTCAATTAATTCGCAGGCGGCATTATCGGTTTATAATTCTTCCTTATTAAAAAATATGACGATTGGCGGAACTGAAATATCCGATTCGCAATTAGCGGATGAAATTTCATTATACGGTTCTTCTCTAAATAAAGAAAAGGGCGAATATAGCGTGGAAATTTACGCGGACGGTTCCGCTACGGTTTCGTTTGTTCCGGAAGACGGATTGATACAACCGTCGACAAAAGTTTTTGCCGCGGGCAGCATAGACTCTCAGGTTGACGAAAGCGGAAGCATCGTATTGACAAATCTCATACCCGGTCTTGAAATTACCTTGAAAAATAATATAGACTCAACCGTGAAGTTTTCAATAAATAATTCGGGCGAATCTGTCGGAAACGAATTTTCAGCTATAAATACAGTGATAGATTCTTCAGGCGCCGAGCATACAATAATGACGGTATTTACAAAAATTTCGGAAAACGAATGGAAATGGAAAACCGATTTAATAAATGAAGAAACCTTTCAAGGAACCGGAAACGCTCAAAACTTGTCTTTATCGAACGACATAGACCAGCAGTATCCGATAACCATTACGGCAAATAACGGACTTGTAACAAGAAATATCGACCCGGCTGATTTCTATATTTTTGAAGACAATAAGATTATTGTGAACGGAACATTTGAATCAAACGAAAAAATTTCCGTTTCATATACCGATAAACTCGGGAGTTCAAGAACCGAACAATTTATGGAACCTCAATATAGACAATGTTTTATATTAGATAAGAACGCCGATCCTGAATCCGTTAAAATATATGTGGGCGGAAGCGATTCTCCGTTGTCCTCTGAAAATTATTCGGTTGTCGGAAATAAAATAATTCCGGTTGATTTGGACGGCGATGGAAAAAACGATCAGCCTTTTGTTTTTCCGGGAGCTGATATAAAGATTACTTATCAATTATCGCCGACTTCTAAAAGTATGAATTCCGTTTTAAAAGACGAATTTACCGGAACCGGAACAATTGAAAATATCGAACTGACGGCAAAACCGGATTCCGCGAAAGATATTACGATAAAAATAGCGAATCAGAAAACAGGCGAAGAACAAATTTTAAATCTTGCGGATTTTGATTTGATTGAGAATAAGCTTGTTCCGAAAGATACGAACGGAGACGGAATAGCCGACGCGCCGGAGATTAGTTCCGATGAAAAATTAATAGTCGAGTATTCGGAATATTCAAGACCTGTTACTTTGACTGAAAATTTTGTCATAGAAGACGGAAAAAGCGCCGCTCCGATAAAACTGCAAACAACTCCGGATTTGAATTCGCTTGTCGTTAAAATAAACGGCGAAGAGATTTCATCTGAAAACTACGAACTCGGCGGAAATATGATTTATCCTAAAGATACGGACGGCGACGGCGTAAGAGATTCGTTTGGAACGTCCGGTTCTGCAGTTGAAATCTCATACGACATAGTAAGTCAGACAGAAGGAACTATAACCTTTGACGCGGAAGGGAGAATTGCGGGCGGTTCAAGAACGCCGGAAATAATCTTCAATATTTTAACCGCATCGGAACCGCTTGTCATAGATTTGAATTTTAACGATATAATTCAGCAAGCCGGAACGACAGATGCGTTGACGGCGGCATACGACGGCAACAAAGAAGGATATTTAACAAAGGTTCAGGTCTACAGCAACGGAGTAATTTCCGGATATTATTCTAA
>DAINAU010000103.1:0-16042 GCA_036733285.1 bacterium | reverse complement strand
CTAAATTCAGGGCTACTGATCATTCGCAAATAAATCTTCAGTTTAGAAGCAAATTTAAAATAGCCGCTCATTTCGGAGAATATATTTATAAATTGCTTATTAAAGACGTAAAGTTAACGCGTCAACAGGTTTATCAAGGCGGTTATCAAATCTATACCACGTTAAACGCAAATTATCAAAGAGCGGCTGAAAAAGTATTGTCCGCTAAAGTTAACGAATACAGAAAAAATCTTAAAAAACCCAGAAATACGCCCGCTGAATACAGAAACGAGATTGTTCAAGGTTCGCTTCTGACAATCAATCCGCGCAACGGAGATATTCTTGCGATGTGCGGAGGGTCGGAATGGACACTTGATAATCAGGTAAACAGGGTTACAATGACTCCGGGAAGACAACCGGGTTCTTCGTTTAAACCTTTTATTTACGCAGCCGCGATTAATGCCAAGAAAATAACTGCCTCAAGCATATTAGTGGACGAGCCTGTAACTTTTCACAGAAAAGGAATGCAGCCGTGGTCGCCTCAAAATTATGAAAACGAATATCTTGGAGAAATAACGGTTCATATGGCGCTTGTAAAATCGTTAAACGTTATTGCGGCGAAAATAATGGATATTATAGGACCCGGAGAAGTCGTGAATTTCGCAAGACGATTTGGAATAGAAGCTCCGTTGAAACCGTATCTTGCTTTAGCGCTTGGCGGTCAGGAAATTCCAATGATAGAAATGATTAATGCGTATTGCGCTTTTTCCAACTCTGGTTTATTTTACAAGCATAGAGCTATAAAATTTATAAAAGACAGAAACGACCAGATAATTTATGAAAAATCAAGCAGTATTCCGTTTCAGGCGATGCCGCCCGAAGTGGCTTATATAATGGCTAATATAATGTCGGACATTACTAAACCCGGCGGAACCGCGACAGTTATAGCCGAGATTATGCCCGAACGCAGAGTGGCAGGTAAAACCGGAACCACAAACGATTATAAAGACGCTTGGTTTATCGGACATTTGCCAGGATATGTGACCGGAGTTTGGGTCGGTTATGATAGAGGCAGCATTCCGCTTGGAACGCATCAGACCGGCGGCAGACTGTCCGCTTCGATTTGGGCGGAATATATGAAGATTATACTTGAGGGAAAACCTATTGAATGGTATACGGACGTTCCAAATAACGTCATATTTGTGAATGTGTGCAAAGAATCCGGCAAACTTGCAAACGAGGCTTGTCCGGTCGTTCGAGAAGCGTTTATAAAAGGAACCGAACCGCGTTCGTATTGTCCGGTTCACAGTTATTGAAATTAAACCGCATATATATTCGGATGATTTTATAAAAACCGTTAAAACGGTTAAGAAACATTACTATTCAGGAACATTTTTAAAACCGTTAAAACGGTTTATTTTCTGGATATTCTATCATTAACCCCGCAATTAATTGCGGAGTTAATAAAAAAACTTACGCCTTTTTCAAACCGTTTTAACGGTTTGATTAAAGCATCTGAATAGTAAATAAGAAACAAAATTATTTTTTTATCGGGATGAGTAGAAATGAAAAAGAAAATTTTAAGCGGGATGCGTCCTACTGGAGATTTGCATCTCGGACATTTGGTCGGAGCTCTTGATAATTGGGTTAAACTTCAAGAAGATTATAAATGTTATTATATGGTTGCCGACTGGCATGCGATTTCCACAGCTTACGAAGATAAAATAAATTTGCGGGAATTGACCTATTCCATAGTCGCGGACTGGCTGGCAGTAGGAATATCTCCGGAAAAAAGCGTTATATTCATTCAATCTTCTGTAAAGGAACACTCAGAACTTCATCTCTTGCTGTCAATGATAACGCCGCTTTCGTGGGTGGAGCGCAATCCGAGTTTTAAGGAAACGATAGAACAATTGTCGTCTAAAAATATTTCAACATACGGTTTTCTTGGATATCCGGTATTACAGGCGGCTGACATTCTTATGTATATGGCGGAATGCGTTCCGGTTGGCATAGACCAGATACCGCATCTTGAATTGAGCAGGGAGATAGTCAGAAGGTTTAATAATTTATACGGCGAAACTTTTCCGGAACCGCAAGCTATTTTAACCAAAACCCCGAAATTGTCCGGATTGGATAAAAGGAAAATGAGCAAGAGTTACGGGAATTTCATCTTGATTTCCGAACCTGAAAAAGAATTGAAAATAAAAATAAACAATATGATAACCGACCCCGAACGCATACGAAAAACCGACCCGGGACATCCGGAAATTTGTTCCGTTTTCGAATATCATCAATGTTTCAACAAACCAGAAACCGAAACGATTTCAGCCGATTGCAAAAACGCTAAAATCGGGTGCGTGGAATGTAAACGTAAATTGTTTGAAATTATAAATAATCTTATTTCTCCGATTAGAGATAAAAAGAATCATTATATGGAAAAACAATCCGAACTGCAGGAAATAATAGAAGCCGGCGATAAAAAAGCCCGCGAAGCCGCGGCTGCGACAATGGAAAAAGTTAGAAATAATATGAGAATAGGACTTCGTCAAAATAAATGAACCGCGTTAAAGTTAATCTTGAAGTATTCGAGGGACCGCTTGATTTGCTTCTTCAACTTATCAGAATAAACGAAGTTGATATAACGGACATACCTATATCCGATATAACAAAAGAATATCTCGAATATATAGAATTAATGGAATCGCTTGATTTTGAAATTGCCGGCGAATTTCTTATAATGGCGGCGACATTGATGCGGATAAAAGTAAGGATGCTGCTGCCCGCTTCTGAAAAACAAGACGATGACGACGATTGGGACGATCCAAGAAAAGAGCTTGTCGAGCGCCTGCTTGAATATAAAAAATATAAAGAATTATCCATACACCTTGGAGAAAAACTCGAAAAGTATCAGGATACTTTCAGCCGGAATTTTTTAATGGCTCCCGACGAATGCAAAAAAGGCGAGATAAAAATAGTGGATTCGGATCTTCTGGCTTTATTAATAGCGTATAAAAAAATTCTGACGAAATTATCTAACAGAATACCGGAAGAAATTGAAGGCGAAGAATTTACCATTGAAGACAAACAAAATATTTTTTTAAGCAAACTTAAGATTCGTAAATTTATCAGATTTTCCGATTTTTTTCTTGAAGTTAAGAGTAAAACCGAAATAGTAGTTACTGTTATGGCAATGCTTGAAATGATACGAAACGGAGACTTGAAGGTTAAACAAACCGATTTATTCGGCGAAATATATATATATAATCCGTCGGATTCAGAAACGGAAAAAGATTTGGAAACAGAAGCGAATTCTGAAGTTGAATCGAAATCTGAAATCGAATCGAATTTTGAAAACATATCGAAATCAGAAAACGTATCTGATAACGCGTCGGCTGAAAATACTGAAAATAGCGGGGTGAACAATGAACGGCGAGATTGAAAGTTTGAAAATCCAATCGGATATTCTCGACGATTTGACGGTTCTTGAAGAGTATAAAAAATTAAAAGACGAAATAACAGATGTTTCTTCGGAAAAAAGTAATGATGAAAATTTAATCAATGAAAATTTTTCAGAGCAAATTCCGCCGGAAACTAAAACTGAATTAGAATCCGAATTAAATAATGATAATATTACCGAAACTGATAACTCGGCGCCAGACGTTGAAAATGCAATCGAAAAAGAAGAATCTGCGGAAACGAAGATTCAACCTGATACTGATATTAAGTCAATCCAATCCGAACCGTCTGAAATTAAAACGAGCGAAACTGAATCGGATACTGAATTTAAAGCGATTAAATCCGAAGCGATTGAATCTAAGAGCGAAACTGAATTAGAGTCCGAGCCGCCTGAAATTCCGGAATATATGCTGAAGCCGGTAATTGAATCATTGTTGTTTATTTCGGGCAATTCTATTACGTTTGAAAAAATGCAAAAAACTTTGAAAATCGATTTTTCAAAATTCAGAAAATACGTTTTTGAATTGAACAATTTATATAAACAGAATAACCATTGTTTCAGAATCGTGGAAGTTGCGAACGGTTTTCAACTTGTAACGAAAACCGAGCTTGCGGATTATATCAGGAGATTTTTCGGAGCGAGAAAAATTAAGCATTTTCCGCCTTCCGCTCTTGAAGTTTTGGCTATTGTGGCTTATAAACAACCTGTAACAAAAGCGACTGTAGAACACATTCGCGGAGTTAACAGCGACGCTCAAATTCAAGTTTTAATAGAAAAAAAAATGGCGCATATTATCGGACGCGCCGAAGAGCTTGGCAGGCCGTTGCTATATGGGACGACTAAAGAGTTTCTGGAATATTTTGGGTTGAAAGATTTGAGCGAATTGCCGGACAGCAAAGAATTAGACCAGATACTATCGGAACAGCGTTCCGAAGAAAAACAAAAAGTCGAAAAAATATTGGGCGAAATCTCAGGCGCCGATTCTGAGATTGGAAAGCCGCAATCCGATATTACCGATACGGAAAAATCTTTACAGGAAAGAATAGAACGCGAAAATAAAGAGCTTGAAGAAGAAAAATTATTGGATCAGGAATTCGCCGAAGCGCTTGTCAAGACTAAACAAACAAAAAAAAACGCGAAAGAATTATTTGAAAAATTCAATTCGGATTCAACGGCTGATGAAACAATAGGCGAAACGCGGGTTTGAACTTAAAAACCGCAATCGGATTTTGAAAAAGCTCTGGAAATAAAAAGAATATCCGGTAAAAATTACCGATTAAGTTTTAAAAGGAGAAAAAATAAAATGACGAGAATAAAAACCGGAGTAATCGGAGTAGGACATCTCGGACAACATCACGCGAGAATATATTCTGAATTAAACGATTCGGTAGAGCTTGCGGGAATTTATGATTTGAATAAAGAACAAGCTGAAAAAATCGCCGAGAAATGCAAATGTAAAATTTTCAGCGATTATTCGGATTTATTGGACAACGTTCAAGCTGTAAGCATAGCGGTTCCTACGCTCGCTCATTTTAAAATCGCTTCTGAAAGTTTGAAGAAAGGGATACATACGCTTGTTGAAAAACCTATTACCGCCACGGTGGAAGAAGCCAAAAAGCTTTTAAAACTCGCCGATAAACATAACGCGATATTGCAGGTCGGTCACGTTGAGAGGTTTAATTCTGCGATTCGCAAATTATCTCAAATGATAAAATCGCCGAAATTTATCGAATGCAACCGGCTCGCTCCTTTCGGACTGCGCGGCGCCGACGTTTCAGTGGCGCTTGATTTGATGATTCACGATATTGATATAATATTGAGTCTTGTAAAATCCAAAGTAAAAAAAATCGACGCGCAGGGTGTCGCCATATTTACCCAAACCGAGGATATTGCGAACGCGCGCATTGAGTTTGAAAACGGCTGCGCGGCAAATATAACGGCGAGCCGGGTCAGCGTGGATAGAACGCGAAAAATCAGAATATTCGAACCGACGGCGTATTATTCGGTTGATTATTCGACGCAATCCATAAAAATAATCTCTAAAAAAGAAAAAGCCGATTTGAAAAGTTTTTCCAATTTTATGGATTTAATAAATATTAACGTTTTGAAAATCGAGAACGAAGAACCTTTAAAAGCCGAGCTTGAGTCTTTTATAGATTGCGTTTCAAAAGGAAAAAGACCTCTCGTTCCCGGCGAAGCCGGAAGTCAGGCTCTTGAAATCGCGGCTGAAATAATAAAAAAAATAAGGCGTAAAACTAAATAAAGGAAAATTGAATTTTGAGAATTTTTAATCCTCCGCCTCAAAATAAAAATTCGGCGGCTAAACAGAGTTATAAATATTTAATAACTATCGCGTTATGCGCGATTATTTTGTCCGTGTTTTTCATTAATATTTTTTCTTCCGGAACCTCGCCTTCGGCTCAACCCGCCGATTCAATCGGAGACATAAAAAAATACGAAGAAAAAATTGCGGATAAGTGGGTCGACGTTGAAGCTCTTTTATTCTGCGCCAGACAATATTATATAATTGCGAAAGAAGACGAGATATTCGCCTCGTATCTTTACAATAATAATAATATCCCTGATAAATTTTATATTAAAACTTTATATAAGTTTGAAAAACTCGGATATAAAAATCTTGCGCTTTTACAGGATAAATATGAGAATAAAACGCCCGATTTAAGAGGTTCTTTTTTAAAAGCGATTAGTTACATCGACGAAAATTTATATCATAAATCTTTGGTTTATTATCGAAGGGTAGAAGCGCTCTCAAAAAATCTTTTATCGGCTCAGGATTATTATTTTATCGGAATGATATATTTGAAAAAAAAAGAATTTTTTGTTGATGCGGCAATAGACTATTTTAACAGAGCTGTAAATAAAGGGCTTGACGACGCTGAAATTTATTTGTCGCTTGGGAATTCGTATTTTATGCTGAATTTATTCGGCGACGCTTTGAAAAATTTTAAAAAAGCGGATGAAATTTCAGGATTCAATCCAATTATAAAATATAATATTGTTTGGACTTTATACAACGATAAAAAATTTAAAGACAGCGTTGAATCTGCGGAAAATTCCATTATTAGAATTAAAACGATATTAGAAAAAAATAAAGCCGATAATTTTTTAATCGAAGATAAACAGATAATTAATAATACGATACCTACCGTTACTCCGCAGATTCTTTCGAAATTTTATTATATCGCGGGTTTGAATCGTATAAAACTCGGAGACTGGAATAAAGCGCTCGATGATTTTAAAAACGCCGAGTCAAATATTAAAAACGACGATACCATATATGAACATCTCGGGTTAATTTATTATAATCTGAAAAATTACGATTTGGCTGCGGCTAATTTTAAGATATCGTTGAATTTAAATCCTGAAAACGGTAAATCATCCGAATTGTTGAGCAAATTAAAGAAATGAGCAATATAGATTTTTCTACCTTATTGAAGATTCAAAAACCCGGAAGATATTTTGGAAATGAAATAAACGCCGCGTCGAAAAGTTTTTTTAAATCCAAAGTCAATTTTGCGTTATGTTATCCGGATTCGTATGAAATCGGAATGTCCAACACGGGTATTATTTTGTTATATAGATTGCTGAATTCTTTAGAAGGAATAAACTGCGATAGAGTTTTTTCGCCGTTTCCGGATTTCGAAGAATATTTGAATAAGAAGAAAATTGAATTATTCAGTCTTGAATCAAAACAGCCGATTTCAAAATTCGACGCGGTCGGATTCGGTTATCAATATGAAACTGCCGCGACAAATATCTTGAACATATTGAAATTAAGCGGAATTTCTTTGAAAAGAAGCGATAGAAAAGAAGAAGACCCCGTGATTATTTGCGGCGGTCCTTGCGCAGTCAATCCAATTTCGCTATCGGAGTTTGTCGATGTTTTTGTAATCGGGGACGGAGAAGAAGTCATATTGAAAATCGCGGAGATATTTGTCGATTTCAAAAAACGTCAAGATAGAATTTACGAAATCTCAAAACTTGAATCCGCGTATTGCCCTTCGATTCATAATCCGGAAAAAGACGTGATCAAACGCGCCGTAGTTTATGATTACTCAAAATATCTTAACTATTACGAACCGTTTATTACCAATATGGATATTATTCAAAATAGAGTGAATTTAGAGATTATGCGCGGTTGTATGCGCGGCTGCAGGTTTTGTCTTGCGGGATATATAAACAGACCGGCGCGCGTTATTAATCCCGATAAAATAAAAAATTCAGCGTTAAAACTTCTGACCGCCACCGGAATTAACTCTCTTACTCTCGCTTCGCTCAGCAGCAGCGATTATCCTGAAATTGATTGTCTTTTAAAAGATATTATGCCTGAATTCGATAAGAATAAAATTATTGTCTCGGTTCCTTCTTTAAGAGCCGACACGTTAAGCAGACTTATTTCATATAATCTCAATGAAACAAAAAAAAGCAGCATTACTATAGCGCCTGAAGCCGGCTCGCTTCGTTTAAGAAAAAAAATAAACAAAAATCTGACTGACGAAGATATCGAATTCGCGCTTAAACTTGCGGTTGACAGAGGGTATCAGACAATCAAGCTGTATTTTATGATTGGGTTGCCGGACGAAACGATGGAAGACCTCGACGGAATCGCGACGATAGCTAAATCTTTATTGTTTTATGGAAAACGAAAAATCAAGCGTGTGAGAGTTAGTTTGTCGGTATTCACTCCAAAACCTCACACTCCGCTTCAATGGTCGGCTTATTCCGAGTATCAGGAATTCAACGAGAAAATCAAGTATCTGTGTTCAAAACTGAAATACGATAAAATAGAATTGATTTGGCATTCTTATTATTCCGGACTTGTCGAATCTATAATCGCAAGGGGTGGAAAAACCTCAAACGATATAATCTTAAACGCTTTCAATAACGGCGCTAAAATGGATAATTGGACTGAGTATTTTAAATTTGAATATTGGGATAATGCCGTTAAACTTGCCGGTTTGGATTATCGCGATTTGATTAAACCGATTGATATAAATTCAATACTTCCTTGGAATTTTGTGGATATCGGAGTCAAAAAAAGTTTTTTGAAAGACGAATATCAGAAATTTCTCGGCGGCGAGCAAACCGAAGATTGCAGAATATCGGGATGCAACGGTTGTTCGGATTCTATGAATTGCCGCCCTCAAAACAAAATAGAAATAAAAAAAACAAGCGGCCGCCGCGATTCGGGTTTAAATGAACCTGATATATCTCCGGAGCTTGAACCTAAAATATGTCAACCTTTTTTACTTGACAGAGAAAAAAATATCGCGGGGCTGGACGCAAAGTTCGTTTATAGGATGATTTATATAAAAACTTATAAATTAAAATTTATTTCCCATCTGGATTTGCAGAAACTTATGATTACGGCTTTTAAATTTGCCGGATTGAAAATGAAATTTTCACAGGGTTTTAATAAAAAACCGTTAATCGAATTTTCAGGGGCGTTATCATTGGGTTTCGTTAGTCTTAATGAATTAATTGATATAACCCTTGACTGCGAGACAGACTGCGAAATTCTCAAAACCAAACTGAATGAGTTTTTTAAAAAAAATATCGTTTTCAAAAATATTTTCAGAATGGAAAATAAAAAAAAATCGATATCAGAATCCACAAACGAAATTTTATACAAAATAGTTCTATATAAAAGTTCAGGGATTTCAAGAGAAAAATTGGAAAATATTATCGGTTCAAAAATTGAAATTAAAAAAAAAGACAAAGTTAAAATAGTGGATTTAAAAACTATGGTTTCCGGTTATTCTTTAATGCAAAAATCGGAATTTGACATAGCGTCGCTAAAGATAAAAAGTTGTCCTCAGGGTTCTGTCAATCCATATCAGATTATAAAAAAAATAGTCGCGCCGGATAGCATCAGAGATATTATTAAAACAGATTGTTTTGCCGAGTCTTACATTCCAAGAAATTAATTTGACGCCAATTTTTAAAAATTTAAGATTGTAAAAAACGCTAAGACATTATAATTTATAAGATATCAGGATTTTTTAACTATCAGAGAGTTAGCCGAAAAGACGGAGATTTCAACAACGACAGTTCAAAAAATATTAAAAAGCGATACGGTCGAATTTAATTCATATTAGCATAAAATCCTTGATTTTTTAATTTGTGTTTTTTTCTATAATAAATTATTATTAAAATGATATTATTAAAATTATAAAAACGAGTTATTCTTTTATGAAAAATTTCGATTATGATTGTTTGATTATCGGAGCGGGACCCGCCGGTTATGCGGCTTCGTTAAAACTTGCTAAAAATAAAAAAAAAGTCTGCGTGATAGAATCGGTCAACGCGGGAGGAACGTGTTTGAACAAGGGGTGCATTCCAACCACGCTTCTTTTGAACACTGCCGAATTTATTAAAAAATTGAAATACTGCTCGGAATTCGGAGTGGATTTGCCATGCGGATATAAAATTAATTTGAATAAGATTATTGCCCGTAAAAATAATGTCGTCGATATTCATAAAAAAGGGATTATGCAATCCTTCAAATCGTTTAAAATTGATTTTATTGAAGGAAGCGCAAGTTTTATTGACGAACATACCGTATCTATAATTCTAAGCGGCTCAAACAATAAGCGGATAATCGCGGCAGAATATATTATTATAGCGGCAGGCGGAATTTCATTTGTTCCGGACAATTTTAAAATTGATAATAAATACTTTTTTACTACCGAACAAATTTTAGATATCGTTGAGATACCTAAAAAACTCGCTATTATCGGCGGCGGAGTTACCGGCTGCGAATTCGCTTATTTTTTTAACGAACTCGGCAGCGAGGTTTTACTAATTGAAAACGCCGATAAAATTCTTCCTATCAATCTTGACGAAGATATAAGAAAAATTTTCATACGCGAATTGAAAAAAAATAAAATCAACGTTTTAACAGGCTCTAATATTTTAGCGAACGAAATAGTTGATTCGGAGATAAATCTGAAATTCGACAATGGAAGCGTTATAAAAACGGAAAAAGCGCTTTTAACGCTTGGTAGAAGAGGAGCTTCAAGCGGATTAAACCTTGAGACGCTTGGAATATCGGTTAATCAAAAAGGGTTTATTCAGGTAAACGAATATTATCAAACCCATTTTTCAAATATTTTTGCTGTCGGCGATATTGCTGGAAAATATTTATATGCGCATACGGCTTCAGCAGAAGGATCGTCAGTGGCGGATTTTATTTTAGGGAATGGAGAAAATTTTGATTTTAAACATATACCGTTCACCATATTTACTTATCCTGAAATCGGCTGGTCGGGTTTAACTGAAGAAGAGGCTGTCAAATTTGAAATTCCTTATAAAAAAGGCGTGTTCCATTTCCGAACTTCCGGTAGAGCGCACACGCTTGGCGAAATAAGCGGTCTTGTAAAATTATTGACCGACTCAAGAACAGGATATATAATCGGAGCGCATATTATCGGATCGAGAGCGACAGATTTGATACACACTATTACGCTTGCTATGAAAAAAAATATTAAGATTAGCGAATTGACTGAATTGATTGCGGCGCATCCTTCGATGACAGAATCTATTGTTGAAGCCGCTAATATTATCGATGAGGAATTATAGTTTTATATGAAATCTAAAAATAAAAAAATAGGAATTTTAGGCGCTGGAAGTTGGGGAACCGCAATTTCTTTGGTGTTGAATTCAAACAAACATTCGGTTGCGTTATGGGATAAATATAAAGAGAATTTGGACGATATTAGAAATTATTCTGAAAATAAAAAATTTCTTCCCGGAATCAAAATTCCTGACGGAATATCGGTCGAATACGATTTGGAGAAAATTATCGGTTTAAATGAGATTATAGTTTTTGCCGTTCCCGCCCAGCATTTAAGAAGCGTTTTATCGCAAATATCAAAAAATAGATTTGAAAACAAATTATCCGTTAATTTAGCCAAAGGCATAGAAACGTCGTCTCTCAAATTATTATCCGGCGTTTTTACCGAATTTTACGGAGAGGATTTTCTCGAAAAGTATTGCGTTTTGACCGGTCCGTCTCACGCTGAAGAGGTTTCAAAATTCAAACCGGCTTCTTTAATCGCGGCTTCTGTAAATCTTAAAACAGCCGAACTCGTTCAATCTTCATTTACAAATAGATTTTTTAGGGTTTATACAAATTCTGATTTAATCGGCTCTGAGACTGGAGGCGCTGTGAAAAATATTATCGCCATAGCCGCAGGAGTATGCGACGGTTTAAATCTTGGCGACAATGCGCGCGCCGCTTTAATTACGCGCGGGCTCGCTGAAATAACAAGGTTCGGAGTAAAACTCGGAGCTGACGAACGAACGTTTTCAGGGCTTTCCGGTTTGGGAGATCTTGTGGTAACCTGCGGAAGCGTTCACAGCAGAAATTATAAATGCGGACTGCTATTATCAAAAAATTATTCGCTTGATAGAATTAAAAATGAAATCAATCAAACAATCGAGGGAATTGAAACCGTTAAATCAGCTTTTAAATTGGCTCGGAAATTAGATATTGATATGCCTATAACTCAACAAGTTTTTAATCTCATTAACGGAAATATCAGCGCGGAAGCCGCGGTCGGTCAATTGATGGAACGTCTCGCAAAACCGGAATTCTAATCTTAAAAATATGAAAAAAAAAATTATTACATTAACGACTGATTTCGGAAGCGCCGACGCTTATTCGGCGGTAATGAAAGGAGTAATATTGAAGATAAATCCGGACGTTAGTTTTATCGACGTTACCCATTGCGTAAAACCTTATTCTGTTTTTTCCGGCAATTATATTCTTTATTCCGCCTTCAAATATTTTCCTGAAAATTCAATACATATCGCAGTAGTCGATCCCGGAGTGGGAAGCGGTTCGAGAGACGCTATAATAGTTGAATTTAAAAAACATATTTTTATTTGTCCGGACAACGGATTATTGTCTTTGGTTTTGTCTGAACAATCCGATTATTATGCGTATAAGATTAACGAGAAAAAACTGAGCGATAAACTAAAGAACAAACGCGTTATATCAAATACTTTTCACGGTCGAGACGTGTTTGCTCCCGCAGCCGCTTTTATTTCAATGAATAATAATTATGAATCGTTTTCAGAAAAAACCGATTCCATTTATTTTCTTCCCTTTCTGAAAAATATATTCCGTCAAAATGAAATTCTAACAAAAATATTGCATATTGATAGTTTTGGAAATATAATATTGAATATTAAAAAAAATACGCTGGCGAATAGAATAATCGCCAATATTAAAATTAAAAATAAAAATATCGACCAATTTGTTAAAACTTATTCGGCGATAAAAAAAATCGCTTGTTTGTTTGGAAGCGAAAATTTTCTGGAAATTTCTATGAAAGAAAAATCAGCCGCAGAATTTTTGAATTGCAAAATAGAAGAAGATGTTACGGTGGAATTGATTTAAAATTTAAAAAATGAAAAACTCGACGATAAACTATTATAACTCGTTTGCGGAAAATTATTTTAATAATACAGTTGCCATAAATTTAGACAAATTGTATGAAAGGATAGAATTTTTTTTTGATGATAAATCTGAAAAATTATTGGATTTGGGATGCGGTTCGGGCAGAGACAGCCATCGTCTATTAAAAAAAAATTTCAAATATATCGTCAGCGCGGATTTATCGGAAAAGCTATTAAAACTCGCTTCGGCAAATTTTAAATTGAACAGGATTTGTTTGATGAATTTTTTAAACGTTTCTTTTAAAAACGAATCGTTTAAATATATTTTTGCCAACGCTTCGCTGCTTCATATTAAAAAAAAATATATTATCGATACTTTTTCAGAGTTATATAAAATATTAAAAAAAAATGGCAGGATTTATTTTTCTTTAAAAAAAGGAACCGGAGAAGGAGAGGATGAAAATAATAGATTTTTTTCATACTATCTTGAAACTGAAATAATAGAATTGTTAAAAATTACAGGATTAGAATGTCTGTCTATTTCCAGTTTGAAATCCTCTGATTCGAGAAATATTGAATGGATTTCGGTTTTTGCCGAAAAATAGTTTCTATTGGCGCATAAGCTGATATATATAGTTAACGAAAAAAATATTTTTTATTAAAGGAATTTTTATAATGAAAATTGAACTTGTGGATTTAAAAAGACAATATCAAAAAATTAAAAATGAAATTGACGATGCTATACGCGGAGTTATTGATAAAACAGCTTTTATTTCAGGCGAATTTGCAAAGAAATTTGAAAAAGAATTCGCCGAATATATCGGAGCAAAAAATTGTATTTGCGTCAGTAATGGAACTGACTCTTTGTTTCTTTCTCTGCTTGCTTTAGGAATAAAAGAAAACGATGAAGTTATAGTTCCGGTAAATACTTTTATAGCCACTGCGGAATCCGTATGCCGTCTCGGAGCAAAACCGGTATTTGTAGATAACGATCCGAAAACATACAACATAAACGTTTCTGAAATTGAAAATAAAATAACGGACAAAACAAAAGCCGTGATTCCGGTGCATTTATACGGTCAACCGGCCGAGATGAATGAAATAATCAGAATTGCGAAAAAATATAATTTCAAAATAATAGAAGATTCCGCTCAAGCTCACGGCGCCGAATATTGCGGAAAAAAAATCGGAACGTTCGGAGATTGCTCAAGTTTCAGTTTTTATCCCGGTAAAAATTTGGGAGCTTACGGCGACGCCGGATGCGTAATTACAAATAACGACGAACTTGCAGAAAAAATACGTATGTTTTCAGACCACGGCAGAACCGGAAAATACGAACATAAAATAATCGGATATAATCATAGATTCGACGGCATTCAAGCCGCTGTATTATCGGTTAAATTAAAATATCTCGACGAATGGAATAAAAAACGAATTGAAATCGCAAAATACTACGATAATCATATTGATAAAAACAAATATGTTTTACCTTCAATTAATCCGGATTGTAAAACCGTATATCATCTTTACGTAATAAGAACCGAATCAATTCCAAGAGAAATAATAATGAAGAAATTTAAGGATAAAAATATCGCTTGCGGCATTCATTATCCTATTCCTTTGCATTTACAGCCGGTTTTTGAATTTTTAGGACATAAAAACAATGATTTTATTGTTGCGGAAAAGTTTTCAAAACAACTCTTATCGTTGCCTATGCATCCGGAATTAAAAGACGATGAAATGGAATTAATCTGCAAAACATTATCTGAAATAGAATAGTAAATTTATTAAAAATCAGGATTGCTGAATTGAAATTTAAACTGATTGAACGTTATATTTTAAAAATTTATATTCCCATTTTTATATTGATATCTTTGATGTTTCTCGTTTTTTTTGTGGTTGGAGATCTGGTGGATATTTCCAAAACAGTCATAAGCAATTCTATAGATTTATCTATCACAGCCGAATATTTTATTAATATAATTCCTTTTTATTACGTAAAATATATAATGCCTGTTTCTAATCTGCTGGCTGTATTTATAGCTATCGGTTTATTAATGAAAAATAATGAATTGATAGCTATGAGAGCGTGCGGATTATCATCGTCGTATATTTTTTTTCCTTTGATATTATTCTCGATTTTACTCACCGCTTTTTCAATTTATTTATCTCTTGATATTATTCCAAAACATAAACAAAAAGCAAGATATATAAAAACTTACAAAATAAAACAAAAAAAAACAAATAATGAAATAATTTTCGATATATTTTTAAATATTAAAAATAATATGACTTTATCGGCGGAATCATTTAAATTTAACGATGAAAAAAATGTAATAATAAACAAAATAACCTTGACTGAAATTGAAAATGCCGCGATTAAAATGAGAATTGACGCGCTGGAATGTAGGTTTATAAATAATTCTTGGGTTTTGTTCAATGGCGTAAAAAGAATTTTAAACGACGCTGGAGAAGAAATATCGTGCGTTCAATTCTTGGAATTTAATATGTCAAAAGAATTGAATTTTAACGAGACTCCGGATGATATTTACGCGTTATATAAAATTCAAAATACCGACAAAGACGAATTTACTTATTCTGAATTGCAAAAATTTTCAAAACTTTTTAAGAAAACCGGTTTTCAAACCGAATGGATTGAAACCGATTTGTTTTATATGATTTCTTTTCCGTTCAGCAATTTAATTTTGATTTTGTTTGGTTTACCGATAGCGATTCATTCTTCAAAAACAAATATTTCTTATGGATTCGGATTAAGTTTGATGATATGTTTTTGCTTTTGGATAAGTTCGTATATTTTTACAGCTTTAGGACATAGAGCAATAATAAATCCGTTTTTAGCCACCAACATAACAAATATAATATTTTTTTTAATGAGTTTTGTTTTACATAATTATTTAAAAAATAGGATTATTTAGGAGGGGCGCATGTGGAAAAGGGTCTATAAAAAACTTTTACATTTTAGTTTACATAATTTACCTTATCGGAAGTCGGCTAAGTGCTTGAAAATAAAGGACTTAGCTTTTCCGAACATTCCTCTTACTCTTTTTGTTTGATTTCTCACTTATCTTTCTTATTATCATTATCTTAGCCTCTCTTTTAACCTCTTTTAACCTCTTTCTACCCTCTTCTATCCGCATATATAATAAATTTTTTTCT
>DAINAU010000102.1:0-16043 GCA_036733285.1 bacterium | reverse complement strand
TAAGGTTTGTTTGGGGTTTTGTAACTTGCGAAAAATATTTGTTCTTTGGTACTGACGCATTATATTTTAGTTGACTTTATTTTAAAGAATAATTATAGTTAAAATAAATTAATGTATATGTAAAGGCGGAAAATTATGCAAATAAAAAAAATCGGCGATACAAGAATAGCGGTTTTACCGGAAAGACTCGATTCTAATGTTACGGCTGAAACCGAACAAGGATTAAATGAAATCCTGAATTCCGGATGCGGAAGTTTTATTTGCGATTTTTCTAAAACTTCTTATATTTCCAGCGCAGGATTAAGAGTTCTTATAAAAGCCGCCAAACAGATTAAATCGCAAGGCGGAAGAATCGTATTATTCGGATTGAACGAATATGTCTTAGAGGTATTGGAAACGGCGGGTTTTACAAATTTTTTTAAAATCGTAAAAAATCAGGAAGAAGCGCTTGACGACGTTAAATTCACTTTTGGCTGGGACGCTTCCAATATATAAATTTTATACTGGAGAAATATAGTTTATGAAAATTTCTGTTGCGGATTTATTGTTAAAATATCTTGAAAACGAGGGAATTGAATATATTTTCGGAATACCAGGAACCGAGCTTACGCCTTTATTTAACTCATTAAAATCTAATAAAAGAATAAAACCGGTATTAACGAAACACGAAACAGGCGCGGCTTTTATGGCAGACGGATACGCAAGGATAAAAAAAAGACCGGGCGCGTGTTTTGCAGCCGCGGGGGCGGGACTTCCAAATCTTATGGCCGGAATAGCTTCTTCATATTCGGACAGCGTTCCGGTTGTGGCGCTTACCGGACAAGCGTCCGCAAAAAGCCGCGTCAAGGGAATATTAAGAGAATCGAACAAATACGGCGGCGATCCGGTTTCAATGTTAAACTGCGTAACGAAATACAACTCTATGATTATCAATAAATATAAAGCCGAAACAGAAATACGCGAAGCGTTTAGAACGGCAGTCACAGGCAGGAAAGGTCCGGTTCACTTGAGTTTGCCCTCCGATATTTTAGACGAAGAAATCGAATGCGCTTCAGAAGGACCTTTGAAAAATATTTGTTCAAATAAATATTTTGATAGACAACTCGTTATAGACGCCGCTAAAAAACTCGTCAACGCTAAATCTCCGGCAATTTTAATCGGCGAAGGAGCCGTAATTTCAGACGCGAGTTTTGAAATAATAGAACTTGCGGAAACTCTCGGAATACCCGTCGCCACTACGGCTAAAGCCAAAGGAGCGTTTCCTGAAAAACATCCGTTGTCGCTTGGAATACTGGGATTGGGCGGTTCTCCAATAGCCGCGGAATATTTGAAATCCGGAAACATAGACGTTCTTCTTGTTATCGGAGCAAGTCTGAATGAAATAATTAATTCGCCTTGGGACGCGCTAATTTCTCCGTCCGATTGTTTAATTCATATAAATATCGATCCTTCGGAACTTGGAAAAAATTATAAAGCGGAAATTCCGCTTGTGGGCGACGCAAATACGGTCGTCAATGAAATAGGATTCAGGGTTTTGCGTTATATGGACAATTTTGAACCGGTCAAAAAAAAACGGATTCGTCATATTCAGCAAATGCGTTCGAACGCTGGCGATTTTTTTGAGCCTGAAAAAATTTTGTCGGATTCGGTTCCGGTTAAACCTCAGAGAATTATAAAAGAAATTGAAGAATCCATTCCGGAAAATTCCATATTATTCGCGGATTCAGGAAGTTATCTCGCATACGCGCTTCACTATTTGAAATGGAATACGCCAGGAACTTTTATCGCCTCCGGATTAGGTTCTACCGGATACGGAGTATGCGCGGCTATAGGCGGAAAACTCGCCGCGCCGGATAAACCTGTAATTTCAATAGCCGACGGTTCCGGTTTTTTGACGAGCGGTATGGAAATATCAACCGCGGTTAATTATAATATTCCGGTTATCTGGATAATTCAGAATAATTCTAAAAACGGATTTGCTAACGAATACCGTAAATTTAATTTGAATGACCAGCCGTCTTTAAATACGTTTTGTAAAGAAACCGATTTTTGCAAAATTGCGCAAGGACTTGGAGCTAAAGGATACGCGATTTCCAAGCCCGGCGAATTAACAAAAGTTCTTACAGAGGCGGTTACTTCAAACAAACCTGTGGTTATTGATTGCGTTGTTGATACGGAAGAAACTTTTTTTAAATAATTAGATTATTATTTTTCAGAGATATTTTTGAAAACCGTTAACGCGGTTATTTTAGTCTTAGAACTTATGATTGTTTTTGTAACCGGCGGAGTAAAAAGCGGCAAATCAAGATTTGCCGAATCATTGGCTTCAAAATATAATAAAATTTATTATGTGGCGACAAATGTTTTTTTTGACGATGAAATGAAAATCAAAGTCGAAAAACATAAATCCCGCAGACCGTCAAATTGGACGACGATTGAAGAGGGATACGACCTTGAAAAAATCTTATCGCAATCCGAACCTGACGCGTGTTATTTAATCGACTGCATAACCGTTTATATTTCAAATCTGCTTATAAAAAACGAAGATGAAAACCTGATTATAAAAAAAATTGAAGATTTAATGAATACTATTGAACTGCGGAACTCTATTTTTATATTCGTATCAAACGAAGTGGGTTTGTCGGTAATAAATGAAAATCCGCTCGCAAGAAAATTTACAGAACTTGCAGGAGTCGTAAATCAAATTATATCATCGGCGGCTAACGAAGCATATTTAACGGTTTCGGGAATTTCGCTTAAAATAAAATAAATACCGGAGAATTATTAACTATGGAATTATCAGATAAAATTCAGGCGAAACTCGATTCGCTTACGAAACCGAAAGATAGTCTTGGCGAACTCGAAAAAATCGCCATGCGTCTCGGTTTGATTCAACAAACCGAAAGACCTGTAATAAAACAAAAAGGAACGATAGTTTTTGCCGGCGACCATGGAGTAGTTAAACACAAGGTCAGCGCGTTTCCAAAAGAGGTTACCGTTCAAATGGTTTTTAATTTTATTAACAACGGCGCCGCCATAAATGTTTTATCGAATTTTGTCGGTTCAAAGGTTTTTATCGTTGACGCCGGAGTCGATTACGATTTCGATAAAAACAGCGGCGTTATCAATAATAAAATTATGAAAGGAACCGGAGATATTTATCTTGATAAAGCTATGAGCGCGGAAGAAGCGCGGCTGAATGTCGAGCTTGGAATAAAGCTTACAAAAAAATTAATTGGCGATTATAACCTTGATTTGATTACTGTCGGCGAAATGGGCATAGGAAATACTACCCCTGCCACCGCGATTATCGGAACCGTATGCAATATGAATTCTGAAACCATCACCGGACGCGGAACCGGCATAAACGACGCGTCTTTAAAAATTAAAGAAAAAATAATCGCTTCGGTTATCGAACGTATTTCCGGCGAAACAAATCCTTATACTATATTAAGCGAGGCGGGCGGTCTTGAAATCGCTCAGATGGCCGGCGCTATAATTGCCTGTTCGGAAAAAAAAGTTCCGGTCGTTATAGACGGTTTGATATGCGCAAGCGCGGCTTTAATAAGTCATTTAATTAATCCTGACAGTTCAAATTATATGTTCGCGGGTCATAAATCTTTTGAACCCGGTCATATTTTCGCTCTGAAAAAACTCGGATTAAAACCGATTCTCGACCTTGATATGAGACTTGGCGAAGGAACCGGCGCGGTTTTGGCTATGAATATAATTGAAGCCTCGACAAAAATCATCAACGAAATGGCGACTTTCGACGGCGCAAAAATCAGTAAAAAATTATGAAAATCAAAGAGTGGTTTGAATCAATCAAACTCGCTTTATCCTTCTTAACTATTATTCCGTGTAAACCGAAATATTCGGAGGAAATACTGAAAAAATCCTTATTTTTTTTTCCAGTCGCGGGTTTGATTACAGGGTCAGTAGTTTTCGGTTCTGCGAAAATCATTGAAATCTGCGGCGGTTTAAATCTAATTTTGTATTCGACAATACTTTTGTTCGCCGAATACTGCGTTTCTAATTTTTTTCATATTGACGGGTTTTGCGATTGCGCAGACGCTCTTTATTTTACAAAAAAAGGAAAAGACAAACATCAAATTCTTAAAGACCCTCATATTGGGATGTATGCCGGAAGCCTGATGTTTTTCCTGTTTGCTATAAAAACCGGCGCGCTATTTGAAGCGCTTCAAAACGGATATTTCAAAATTTTATTATTATATCCGGTATGCGGTTTTATACCGTCGTTTATCCAGCCGTATTTTATGAAACCGATGTTTCAAGAAGGATTGGGAAACAGTCTTAAAAACATTGTAAATAAACGTCACATATTTTTTTCTTTTATATTTTTTTCAATAACGGCAACGCTAATATTTAATCTCAGATTCGCCGCCGTATTTCTTTTATGCAATTATCTTTTTTCTTTCGCCGTATCTTCGGTTATAAAATCCAAATTCGGAGGATTTAACGGCGACACTATTGGGTTCGGAATCGAACTTGTGAAATTATTCGCGCTAATAACCGGAATCGTTATTTATGAAATTTAAGTTTGGAACGTCTTCATATATTTATCCTGCGGATATATGCGAAAATATTGAAAAACTCGCGAAATTTGATATGATAAAATCTATTCAATTTTTATTGTTTGAATCGGAAGATTACGCCGGATTGCCTAATCCAATTGACGAAAATAAAATTCTTTTCTTAAAAAAAAAATATAATTTGAATTTTGCGGTTCATCTTCCGCTTAACATAAACCTTTCTGAAAAACTTCCGGTAAAAACCTTAGATTCGCTCTCTCTTTGCGTTGAAACCGGAAAAAAAATCGGCGCGGAAGTTTTTGCTCTTCACATCGACGCCCCGCTTTCATTAAAACAAGAATTTTTTTATTCTGAATTTCCCGAAAATATTTTAAACGATTTTAATTATAACGCTTCAAAAAATCTGGAATATCTGTTGAAAAAAACAAATATCCAAAATAAACTCGCGATAGAAAATTTAAATTATAATCCCGGATATTTGAAATTTTTTGTCGATAGATTCGATATTGGTATTTGCGCTGATTTCGGTCATATTTTTTTATATAATTTGGCAATAGAATCTTTTTCTGAATACGCAGGTAAAATAAGGCTTGTTCATATTCATGATGTTGATTCTAAAAATAAGGACCATAGCGCTCTTAATAATAAAAAAAGAATTTCCGAAGTTTTAAATTTTCTCGTTAAACGCAATTACTCGGGGAATGTCATAATCGAACTTTTTGAGCTCCGAAAATTTTTAGAATCGATTGAGTTTTTAAAAATAAATTTTTCTGAACGCATTATGGGCTAATTCTGAAAACTGTAAATTGTAATCTAAAACTGCCACAAGATTGTCATTGAAAAGTAACGCAAGCTATTTTTTTTAAAATTAAGAATTGGGAACGCTTTTAAAAAGTTGTAAAAAATCAATCGGCTTTTAGAAAAGATTTATTTTCTAAAAGCCGATTCTCTCCAAGTCCAAAATTTATTGGAATTATGATTAAGTTGAGTAGAGCGAGATAGATTAAAACCTATCTCGCTCTACTCGACTTAATAATCCGGCTCATATCTGGAAATATTATCGACATAACAATTTATCCTTCCGTCAATAACCCTGATGCTTACTTTATCTGAAATATTTACTTTTTCAACCGAGTTAATGGTTTTATTATTTTCATTGAACGCTACCGAATATCCTCTTTTTATGATATTCAACGGATTCAAATGAATTAAATTTTCATTATATTTCAAGGCGGCGGTTTTCCGTTTGTCTAAAAAAATTCGTATAACTTTATTTAATATTTTGTCAATATGCGCATTTTTTTGTTTAGCGGAATTTATTTTGTTTTCAAGCGAATTTTTCAATTCATTATTCTTTGTTAAAACTAATTTTTTTGAAACTGAAATTTTTGAAGAAATCTTTGTATTCAAATTTATTCCGGAAATTATTTTTTTATAAAAATTGCGTTTTGAAGTCAATGAAGAATATAATCTTGAACCGGTTTCATCGCAAAACTGCTTAAATTTTTCCGTTTTTAATAATGGATATTTGAAAGGCGTTGAAGAAACTACGGAATCTATCCGTTTTTTTGCGTATTTAATTTTTGAATTCAAATCCGAATGAAGAATTTTTTTGTATTTAACAAGCGTTTCAAATAATTCGGAATAATCAGGAACCGCAAGTTCCGCCGCAGCCGAAGGAGTGGGCGCTCTTAAATCTCCGGTAAAATCGGCTATTGTAAAATCTGTTTCGTGTCCTATTCCGGTAATCACCGGTATCTGACATTTATAAATAGCTTCAGCCACTATTTCCTCGTTAAAAGCCCATAAATCTTCTATCGACCCGCCCCCGCGTCCTAAAATAATAACGTCGACAATTGGATTTCGTTTAAAATAATCGAATCCCGCTTTAATCTCATATTTGGCGTTTTCGCCTTGAACTGCCGAAGGATAAATAAATATTTTAACTTTCGGATATCTTCGTTTTATCACGTTCAAAATATCCTGAATTGCCGCGCCTGCCGGAGACGTAATTATTCCTATTGTTTCAGGATAAACGGGTATCCTTTTTTTTCGAGATTCATCAAACCATCCGGCTTCGAACAATTTTTTTTTCAACCGCTCGAATTCCAATTGAAGAGCGCCTAAACCCGCCGGAATAATTTTGCCGATATTCAACTGATACGTTCCGCGCGGCTCATAAACGATTATGTTCCCGAACGCGATTATTTTCATTCCGTCGGATATTTTCAGATTTGAATAAAAAAGTTTTTGTTTAAACATGACCGCGGATAATTCGGATTTAGAATCCTTTAAAGTAAAATACGCATGACCCGTAAACGATAATTTAAAATTTGAAACTTCGCCTTCGACCGCGATATTAAAAAAATTCGGTTCGAGCGTATTCTTAATCCGCAAAGTTATTTCGCTTACAGTAACCGTTTTTATTTTATTATTATCCATTATCAAGCCTTATTTAATTTACATTTTAAACATTTGCATTTAACCCTAAGCCGAATTTTCGGAAAAGGATAACCGTATAATTTGCTCTCTATCCTTTTCCGAAAATTCGGCTTAATATAATTTCACGAAATTAATAACCAGTAAAACTTTCGGATAAAATATTATCGTTTTTACAGCCTATTTCCGAACAAATCGTTTTTGCGGCGTTAACCATTCCGGGAGGCCCGTAAACAAAAAAAGTTCTTTCCAGAATATCGTCGACATTTTTTAAAACTATGTCGTTGTCTATGCCGCCTACAACGCAGTTTTCGTCGCCCGTTTTACATTCCGAAACTATATAAAATATTTTGATTTTTTCTATTCTGTTTTTCAATAAATCAAGCTCTTTTCTAAACGCTATTTCTTCGTCGTTCCGGTTGGCGTAAAACAAAATTATATCTTTACAATTTTGTTTTTCAGCTTCATCCTCGAGTATGGAAATGACAGGCGTTATTCCTATGCCGCCGACAAGAAAAACGGTTTTTTTATGTTTATCCGGATTTAGCAGGCAGGTTCCAAACGGAGCTTTAAATTTTACCGAATCGTTTATTTTAAGTTCTCTTAATTTATCGGAAAATTTGCTGCCGCTTAATCTTTTTGTTATTTCAAAATAATCTTTGTCCGGGGCGCAGGAAAATGATAGAAATTTATTTAATTCTCTATTGGCGGCGTTGGATTCGTCAAAAATAACTTGCATAAACTGACCCGCGATAAACTCGATTTTTTCTCCGGCGGAGAATCTTAAACTCTGAACGCTCGGCGTTCTCTGAATTTTCTCAATTAGTTTCGCTTTGAATTCTTTAGGCTTTATCATAACGGTATCTCCAAAAAAAAATTTAATTATTAGCTGTCGTCAGCCGCGTCTTCTTCCGCTTCGGGTTCTATTAATTTCATTCTTTCGAGTTCTTTTCGTTTTGCTTTTATTTTAATCCGTTTACGTTCGTGTTCCCTTCCGGTTGAAGAAAATTGATGACGCATATTCGTGTCCGCAACAAAAAAAAGATAATTATGAATTTCAGGATAAACAGTATTATAAATAGCGTCAAAACCCGGATTGCAGATTGGCGTGGGCGGCAATCCGTAATATATATAGGTATTATATAAAGTGTCGAGTTTCAGATGTTTATATAAAAGACGGTTTTTACTGTAATTCATAGCGTATAAAATTGTCGGGTCCGCTTGCAGTTTCATATTCTTTTCAAGACGGTTGTAATATACTCCGGCAATAGTCGGCATTTCATCGGCATACGCGGCTTCTCTCTGAACTATAGAAGCAAGTTTCAATAAATCGTAAAAATTCAAAGATTGCGGAGCCGGTATATTCCTGAGTTTTACGGTTTTATTGTTAAACCGGTCTATTATCATTTTAAAAAAAGTGGTTTCATTATCGTCTTTGGTATATGTGTAAGTTTCAGGAAATAAAAAACCTTCTATTGAATCAATTTGAATATCAAATAAATTGTTCACATAATCAATATTCGACGCGCAGATTTCCAGAAAAACTTTTCCTGAGAAATTTATGTTTCCTTTGGTTTTATCCTCTAATAATTCGGATATTTTTTCGGCGGTTAAACCTTCCGGAATCGTCGCTTTATAAAATACGTTTCCGCCTTTCATCAATACGGAAGCGACATTTTTATATGATAATTCATTTGTAAAAAAATATTCGCCCGCTTTATATTTATTCCCGTATCCTTTGAATTTGGAATACGCGATAAAATAAATCTTGGAAACTATGATTTTGTTATCGCTTAAATACTGGGCGATTTGAATTAAATTATCGCCGCGTTTAATTATTATTTTAGCGGAAATCGGTTTTTCATAATATTCTTTAGAAGAGAGTCCTCCCGCATATTTGACATATTTATAAAAACCAAACGCTAATATAAATAAAGTTATGACTGCGAGAATCAGCGTTAGTAAAATTTTATGCGCCGCTTTTAAAGTCAAATCTGCCTCCTTTTATCGAGGAACGATTGCAAAATATACGTAGCCGCTATCATATCGATTTTTTCCGGAGCCGGTTTTTTAATTTTAATTTTGATTTTGGTTTTTGAATATTTTCTATTCTTTGATTTAATTTCCTCAAACATCGTTGTTTTATGAGCCGAAGCGCTCGTGAATCTTTCGTCTTGATAATAAACCGGAATCCCTATATTGTCAACGAGCAATTTGATTTTTTCCATCATTTTGCATATTGCAAAATTTTCGACCGGTTGTTCATTGTCCTGATTTAGAGAAACAGGCAATCCGATAACAAGCGAATCCGCTTTATATTTATCTTTCAGATTTTCGCAGTATTCCAAAAGTTTTTCCGGCGATTCGTATTTTACCGTTTCTACAGGCAACGCTATTGAATCCGTATTATCCGAAACCGCGACTCCTATATTTTTATTTCCAATATCAAATGAAACGACCGTCATTGCAGAGTTTCAACTTCCCTTTTTAAATCAAGTCTGATTCTATCGAACAATTCGGATGTTTTCATGAATATCTCTTTTTCGAAAGCTTTATCAATATTCCTGTCTTTTTTATAATTTTCAGCTATTGAAGAAATCGCCCTGCCGCCGTATTTTTCATATAAATGTTTCATTATCAAATATGATTCGTAATACGACAAACTGATTTTCGAGTATTCGGATTGTTTGTTTCTAAAAACGGAATCAATTTCGTTAAGTTCAATGAATTGCCCGGTTTCTTTATAAATAAGGTTGGCGCCGAGCGTTTCTACAAGTTTCGCTATTCCTTCGGCAAACCAGTAAGAAATCATATCGCCGTTTGTTTTTTGAAACTGAATCGAATGCGTATATTCGTGAAAAACAAGGGTTCTCAAATATAATGGATTTGAATTCGCAGAAACCGGTATCCGTATTTTTCCGTCAAATAACGCCGAACTCCATACGGGAGCGTTTATATTGCTTCTATAATCCGAAGCGGTATAAATCAAAACAGAAACCTTCGCGTCCGGATACCATCCGAAAAAATCCGAACAGAAATTTACCGCCTGGTCAAGGTAAGACGAAAGCGCAGTAATAGTATCATAACTGACGGTATTATCGTAAAATATATTGTAGTTTCCGGAATTGTATTCGTAAAAATTCAATTCGGTTTTATATTCGTTCTTAACCTTTTCAATAAATTTCTTAAAATTTGAAGAGAACTCGAATTCTTTGGAATACCTCTGAATCAGAGAAATCACATCGTAGAAATTCTGCGAATAATAATACGCGTATATTTTCAATTCGATTAATTCCCTGAATGTTTTGGGAAACGCCGATTCGATTCTGTTTATCGCCGATATGGTTTTTGAATAATTTCCGTTTTTATAATAATTGGTATAGACTTCGTTAAAAAAATCAGCGGCGTTTTTTTCCGTCGGTTGAACTGTCATCAAATCGCCTGTATATGCGATATAATTATCAATGTCTTTTTTATGATAATAATACGCGGCGGCTGTCGAATAATATCTTGCCAAAAGAATATTTTTTCTGTCCGCGTCGATATTGCCGCTTTCTTTTAACGAATCAACCATATCAGCCGGAATATTTTCAATTTGTCCGGCGTTAATAAGATTCTCGAATTCTGCCGTGGAAAACGGTTTTTTTTCTAATCCGGCGCAACCGGATAAAAACAAAAATATAAAAAAGCTAAAGTAAATTTTTTTATAAAATACAAGTTTCATAATTTAATATTCCGTTTTATTAGATTTATTTAAAATTTTTTCGACTATAGCCAAATTATACGCCGCGTCTGGATTTTTACCGAGTTTCAAAGCGTATTCGTAACAGCTTGCGGCTTTAGAATAAAATTTTTGTTTAAAATAAACGTTGCCGAGATTTATATAAATGATGTTGGTTTCAGGATTTAATTGAATCGCTTTTAAATACATTCCCGCCGATTGTTCAAGCTCTCCCATATCGTCGAATATATTTGCGGCGTTAAAATAAAATTGCCAATTCGATGGAAAATATTTTGCGCCGGCGAGATACTCTTTCAGAGCGGAGGGTTTGTTATCTATTTTTTTATTAATAGTCCCAAGCGCCAAAAACGATTCTTCGGCATAAATCCCCACAGGGTCGAGCTCTACTATTCTTTTGTAAGTTTCTACGGCTTCGGAAAAATTTTCAACGACAAAAAGACAGTCCGCTTTCATTTTTAAATATTCGAGATTTTCAGGAAATAAAGTAAGCAGTTCGTCAAGATTATATACGGCTTCTTTATAAAGTTTTAAATGTTTGATTAATACCTTTGCGAGTAAAAAATGGGCGTTATGATTTGCCGCGTCAAATTCTATGCTCTTATTAAGGTTTTCAAGCGCCATAATATAATTGAACAAATTGAAATAACATAATCCTTTTAAATAAAATAATTCCGAGTCTTCAGTAAAATATTTCGATGATTTGTCAAAATAATTCAGAGCTTCGGAATATTGATGTTCATTTAAATTAATCAATCCGAGTTCCTTGTGGGCAAGAGCCTGATATTTGCCGTTTTCTACGTTTAACTCAATAATTTTTTTATACAGATTTTTTGATTCTTCGGTTTTTTTCAATAAATTAGCGTATTTTGCCGAGAAATATAACGCCGCCGCGTCCTTATTGTTTTTTTTCATTAATGCGGTTATCATATTTTCGGCAAGATAATATTCCCCCGCTTCAAGATATGCGGAAATAAGCCTTTCGGTCAAACCCGAATTTTCCGGAAAGTTTTTTTTCAATTCTTCCAATAAACCGATATATTTTTTTAACTCCCGTTTGTTTAAATAGACGTCCGATAATTTCAAAAACAAATTAAGATAATCCGGGTTTTTTTTGTTTATTGAAAGATTTAAAACAAACTCTTCCAATTTGTCATATTCTTTTTTTTCATAATATAACGAAAGAATTTTTGAATAACCCGGTATTTTATGAGATAAAAAATCAATGGATTTTTTATAATGCTCAAGCGCGGAATCGTCTTGTTTGTTTTTTCTGTAAATGTCGCCGAGTTCAATATATATTAGACCTTTGTCCGCGGAAGAATTCAACTGCATTTCAAGCCGCTTAATGCGGGAGGCGTCTTCAGCGGAAACCGCGTTGTTTTTAGGGTCTTTTTTATAACCGCAACCGGCAATAAATAAAATCAAAAATATTATTAAAAAAAAACGCCGTGTCATAATTCAGTAAAGCCGAATTTGGTTACGTCAAACAATCCCCTATCTGTAATTTTAAGTTCCGGTATCACCGGCAGCGCTAAAAAAGACATCGTCATAAAAGGATCCGGAAGTCTGCATCCGAGTTTTTTTGCGGCTTTATTAAGAGCCGCGAGTTTATCTTTTACATATCCCATATCTTTCGCAGACATTAAGCCGGCTATCGGAAGTTCCAATTCTTCAATTGGTTGACAGTTATTTACAACCGAAAGCCCTCCGCCAAGTTTTACGATTCTTATAATCGCTTCATAAATATCGGCGTCGCTTACTCCGACCGCAATTATATTATGCGAATCGTGAGCTATGCTTCCGGCGATCGCTCCGGTTTTTAGCCCGAATCCTTTTACAAAACCTATTCCGACGTTTCCGGTTGAAAGATGTCTTTCGACAACCGCAATTTTCAATAAGTCTTGATTGACGTCGGATTCAATTTTTCCGTTAACAACATTTGGTTTTACTAAAATTTGTTTTGTTACTATTTGACCAGGAACTATCTGAATAACCTTAATCTTACTCTGATTTTTATATTTGACTTCAAGTTTGTCTTTATGAAGCCATTTTACATTGACCGAACTTCTTAAAATCGGAGTTTTAGACGGCGAGGTCGTTTTCAACATTTTATTGTTTTCCGCAATTAATTTGCCGTTTTTTATAACCTTCAATACTTTAAAATCTTTCAGATTATTAAATACCGCTATATCCGCAAAATAACCCGGAGCTATTGCTCCCATTCGTCTGAATCTGAAATGCGAACAAGGATTAATCGTCGCCATCTGAATGGCTATAATCGGATTTAATCCGAGTTTTACCGCCTTTTTTATTAGAAAGTTAATATGACCTTCTTCCATTAAATCGCCCGGATGCCTATCGTCGGTGGCGAATAAAAATCTGTGATAATTATAAGGCGTTATGATTTTAATTAATTCCGCGAGATTTTTTTCCGTAGTCCCTTCTCTTACCATAATAAACATTCCGCGTCTGACTTTCTCAAGCGCTTCTTCTTTAACCGTGCATTCGTGATCCGAAGTGATTCCCGCCTCTATATAAGCGTTTAAATCTTTGCCTTTTAATCCGGGCGCGTGTCCGTCAATGACCATATTGTATTTGTGCGCCATTGCGATTTTTTTCATGACCTGCGGATCTCTAAAAATAACTCCCGGAAAATTCATCATTTCAGCCAATCCCGTTATCCACGGAGAAGCGAGCAGTATGTTTAATTCGTCTGCGGTGAGTTCCGCTCCCGACGTTTCCATATTCGTGGCCGGAACGCAGGAAGGCAGCATAATAAAAGTATTCATCGGCAGTTCTTTTGACGATTCGAGAATATATGTTATTCCGGCTAATCCGAGAACGTTTGCTATTTCGTGCGGGTCCGCCACTATGCTCGTTGTTCCCTGCGGCGCGATAACTTTCACAAGTTCGTTTAATGTTACCATAGAACTTTCAATATGAAGATGCGAATCAATAAAACCGGGACACGCGTAATTGTTTTTAATGTCAATTACCCGTTCGGCTTTATAATCGCCGATTCCAATAATTTTATTTCCTTTTATCGCAATATTATTTTTTTCTATCTCGCCCGATAAAGTATTCACTATTCTGCAATTTTTCAACAGTAGATCGGCTTTTATCTCCCCGCGCGCCGCTTTAATATTCTCTACTAAACTCATAATCGTCGTCTCCTTTTTTATTTAATATTTAATGACAAAATAAATTCCGGGAAATTTATATTTTTAAATGCCGACATATTTCAAATAATATAATTATTACAATTTTTTTTAAAATGTCAATTTGTTTTTAGACAAAATAATCCGGCAATTTCGAATTATATTTTTTTCAGCCAATTCATTATGGATTTTATATTCAAACTATAAATTAAATTGTTTTCAGAATCGCAAGCGACTCTGCAGGAATTGCAGTTTTTCATTTTTTGAAGTCTGTTAAACGTCTCTCGAAAACCGGATTTTCTATAATCCATTCCTTTTTCTATTCCGCGGCTTTGTCCGCAGGCAAACATTAAATAATCGTAATAAACATGACAATATAATTTTCCGGCAAAACACTTGTAATTGAATTTTTCCGGCGAATATAGAATATCGTAATCGTTCCAATTCTTCATAAATTCAAGAAAACCGAGCGTCGAACCGATGCGGCGATTATTTTTCTTCATTTCAATTAATTTTTCAAACGCAATTTTGATTTGCGGCTTCGGCGGAATAAAATCTTTTATTCTTTCATATTCCGGCAGCGAATTAATATCGTTGGGATTATTAAAATATTGTATTAAAACAAAATTGGCGTATGTCCCGTAACGCTCTGCGTTCTCGACAACGTATTCAATATCGTTGATATTATATTTATTTAGAGTAGTGGTGGTCCAAAAATTTATTGAATTTTTTTTTAAAAGTTCAAACGTTTCAACGACTTTATCAAAAGAATTTTTCCCTCTCATAATCTCATGATTTTTCTTTTTGCCGTCAAAACTTATCATAATAGCGTCGATTTTTTTTAATGAATTAATATGCCGTTCCGCTAAAAGCCCGTTTGTGGAAAGAGCCGTAAAAATTTTTTTTGATTTTAAATAATCAATAATTTCATCTATGCCCGAATGCAATAGCGGCTCGCCTCCCGTAAGATTAATTTTTTTAACACCGGCTTCGGACATTTCGTCAATAAGAGAAAGAACGTCTTTTGTCGGAAATTCCATTTTAAAATTTTTGCTTAATTTGTCGAAATCGCAATATCTGCAATTTAAATTGCAGACGGGCGTTAGACATACGTATACTCCGATTGGATATTTATGCTTTTTGAACAGGTTTGCTTTAACGGTTTCTAATCCCGACTTCAATAATATTTTTAACATACCGCTATAATATTTTATTTATTTCGGATTAGCAAGAAAAATATTGCCCGCTTTCTTACTCGGGTGCAGTCACAGAAAGTAGAAGTTTTTTACAACAATCCAAATTAAAAGTCCTGAAATTTCAAAATTTGAATGTTAATGTCATTAAGTTTATCTAAAATTGATTTGATTTTAGAATAATTTTCCATCCAGTTTTTAGCAATAGTTTGTTTCTTATTGCCTAAATAAACAATTTTTGTTTTTTTATCAATAGTCGAAGTAAAATAAATTCCCGGATGTTTTTCACCGCCGCTATGACACAGACATTTTTTATTGCTACATTTATGTTTAATCGTTGAAATAGTGCCTCTTATGAAAAAAAAATCTACTGCCTGTAATTTTTTCATCAAATAATTTCTCTTGTTTTTTAGTGTTGACAAATGTGATTTCATGATATGATATAATATCCTCCTTTAATTGATATATTTTTTAAATTTATCAAGAAATTCAGTAAATGTCAAGGAGAAAATTAAAAATGTTTTTATTAGAAAAAAAAATATTAGATTCAGTAGTTGAATTTATCTATGAGAAAATATCTCTTGAAACTGCAAAAAAAAGCGGTTATGAAAAATTAGAATACGACATCGAAACAATGATGATTGAAATTGCGCTGCTTCTATTTCAGAAAATAATAAACGGCATTGATTTAATTGAAGGACATTCGGAAAAGTTGGAAATTAAAATAGAAAATAAAATAAAAATATTTTTGAAGAACTCAATAGTCCAAAGTTTTCATTGTAAAAACAATCAAGAAATTTTTTCAAAGACAGATGAATTACAACGTTTAGCTTTCAAACTAATAATAAAACTGTAAATTGTAATTGAAAACTGCCACAAGATTGTAATTGAAAAGTGACACAAGCGGAAAAATAAATATACTATTCCTAAAATATTTTAATAAGGAATGGTGAGGAAA
>DAINAU010000101.1:1987-16196 GCA_036733285.1 bacterium | reverse complement strand
TATGATTTACGGCTAAAGCCGTAAATTTAAAAGTTTTCGGGTTTTTAGAAGTTTTTATAAAAAAAGTCTGAGTTTTAAAAACTTCACATTACGTTCGATACAGTATCAGGGTAAAAAAAAAGCCCGCAATCGATATTAAAATCAATTGCGGGCTTACCCTGTTTTAACCTGCAAGAAACATAATCAACGAACGTTTGCCGATTCGCCGGACACAAAATTTTTTTCAGTAAGGTTTTCTGACTTTCGGAAATTATACCGCCTTCCCGGCGATTATCGCCAGTGGCTTTAACGGCAGACAAATTATTAAAACGCCTAAGCCGAATTTCATCGGAATAGCTATTCATATTATCAAAAATTTTTGCCCCAAAAAGCAAAAAAAATTTTGATAATACATTACAGTCAGCCGCGTTTTGGCATAATCATTAATAACCCAAAAATCGTAAAAAAACGCAATTCGTTTTTGAATTTGCTTTTGGGTTTTATCCGATTACAGCTGCGGGCCAGTTCCGGATTCAAACCGGATTCCCTTAAACTGAAAATCAAACCAATTTAATATAATAAAAAAAACATAAATTGTCAAGATTTAAATTATCAACCGTTTTTCCGTTCCCAATTATAATTAATTTCGTTAGTATCAAGCGGGATTCTGTATTCGTCGGGTTGAGCCGGATTATAAGTTTGAGTCGGGCAATTCATTATAAGACATTCGGTTTCGCCTATGCATTTAAATCCGTGAACAACGAATTTCGGTATTTTAAGCAGGGCGAGGTTGTGTTCGCCCAAAAAAAATTCATTAATCAGGCCATTGGTTTCGGAATCTTTTCTTGCGTCGTATAAAACTATTTTCGCCATGCTTTTTATGACAAAAAAATAATCGTCTTGAATTTTATGATAATGCCAGCCTTTTACCACTCCCGGATAAGCGGTTGTGATGTAGACCTGTCCGAACTTTTGAAACATCTTATCGTCGTTTCTGAATATTTCAATAAGTCTGCCGCGTTCGTCAACGTTATAATGAAGTTTTTTTAATTCCACGTCTTTTATTAGTTTCATTAAAATCAATCCTCTTTAATTTTCATATTTAAAAGTTTTGAGGCGGATAATCCGAATTTTTTCGCGACAAGATAATTTGCGCGGAATAAAGACTCGAAGGTTCCGGCGTCGGTCCACCAGCCGTCGAGAAAATCAAAAGTCATACTTTTATTTTTTATATAAAAATTATTGACGTCGGTGATTTCCAGCTCGTTTCTTTTTGAAGGTTTCAAATCTTTAATTATTTCAAAAACGTCGGAATGATAAAAATAAATTCCGGTAACAGCAAAATTTGTATCGGGTTTTTTTGGTTTTTCAACGATTTTTACTACCTTGTCTTTTTTTAAAGTCGCCACGCCGAACCGCTCGGGGTCTGGAACTTTTTTTAAAAGTATTTTCGCGCCGCAATCCTGTTTCTTAAAATTATCAACTAATTTTTTAATGTTTTTTTCAATTATGTTGTCTCCGAGAATAACGCAGAATTTATTTGAACCGACAAAATGTTTGACGAGTTTGAGAGCGTCTGCTATTCCGCCTTCGCCTTTTTGATAAGTATAATTAAGGTCTTCGAGACCAAACTCGCCGCCGTTGCCGAGCAAACGCAGAAAATCGCCGGCGTTATTTCCTCCGGTAACAATCATAATATCTTTGATTCCGGCTTCGACAAGCGTTAATAAAGGATAATAAATCATAGGTTTGTTATAAACCGGCAGAAGATGTTTATTTGTTATATTAGTCAGAGGCGCCAACCTTGAACCCAGTCCGCCCGCTAATATTACGCCTTTTATATCATTCATATTTAACGCTCCTTTTTTTATTTTTTTCGATTATAAATAATTAAATAAAAATTGACAAGAAATATTTTAATATTACAATTTATTTAACCCGAAAACTGCATAAGGATTTTGAAAAATTGTTCAAACAGCATAGAATACTTGTTTTAGACAATTTTTCAAAATCTTAAAAATATACCGGAAAGTTTTCGGGTTTTTAGAAGTTTTAACAAGCATACGTCTATGTTTTGAAAAACTTTGCTTTACATCTAATGCATTATCCGGGTTTAATAAACATCTATGTTTTGAAAAACTTTGCTTTTTTAGCGCATTATTCGAGTTTAATTTTATTTATTGAAGGAGGTTAGTTCAATGTCAGAAAAAAACTTTTTTCATAACGTATTAGTTTTTTTTGCGGTTGTTTGCGCCGGTTTATTGTTGACTACCTGTTCTAAAAAACAATCATCCGAGGATAATCAATTACCGTCGCCGCCAGAATTATCAGAACTTTCCGCTGAAATCATCAATTATATTCAATCGGCTCCGGATCCGCTTGATTATATCATTGTTTTCAGAAACAACAAATCGTTTTACAGCGAAGTAATTCCGCAGCCCCAACAATTTAATACTGCCGCCGACCGGAAAAAAATGATAATGCGTCTTGGAATGTTAAGCGTTGACATAGCATATGAAAAGATGATAGGAGGGAAAACGCAACTTGCGGAATACGATAAAATCTATCAAAACTATTTAAATGAATTAAATGCGTCTTCATTCTTCGCTCCGTCGTTCAATAAATATTTGAATATGTTTATAGAAAACGATATCAATGACACTGATATTAAAAAATTTCGCGTTCAATGGAAAGAAGAAAAAAAAGAATTAACGAATAAAATATTGGATTTAGACGAAGAATTTCCGGTTTATTATTCGATAGGAATATTAAATGAATTTACATATATAACGATTATAATGACCGGTCAGGATAAAGAAGATAAACTCGGAAAAAAAATTGACGAATACATACGAAAAAACGATATGGCATTATTCAGATTAGCCCTGAAATTAGCGGATAATAAAAAATATTCCGAATATGCCGTAAAATTAAAGCCGCTGGCAGAAATATCAATGCGATACTATATAAAAGGATTAGAATATACGGAAGAAGAAATCCAATATATTTTTAAAACTGTTTCTGATTTTAGAACTGAACTTTTAAAATAATTTTATAAATAAATAGATTCTGGAATATATATTGCTTTGATTAAAACCGTATGAAAAGAATATATATTTGTTTTACAATAGTTTTTTTTCAAATAATCTATTTATTATCAGCTGGTTATGCTTTTGAAGAAGTAGAAAAAAACTACTATCGGTCATCATTGAATTTAGAAAAAACCAAAAATGAGATTGCCGAAAATCTGGCTGCCCTGACTGATATTAATCAGGAAATATTGAAACTTAAAAAGAAACAAAGCGAACAATCGAATTGGCTGGATGAAATTAAGTTAAACATTCTTTTGAAAAAAAGTTATGCGATAGCTGGAAAAATAGAGAAAAACGATAATGACAGAGTATTATTGGAATTATTGAAAAACAAGTTGAAAAATCAATTGATACAGGAATATGACAAAAGAATTCTATATTTGATGACAATTCAAAACAAGACAAATGAAAATAACAGGGATTTTATCAAGCTTGTTTATCTGAAAAAAGAACGGTTAATCAGCGGCGAATACGGACAGGACAGAATGGAATTTAACGATGCAATAAATAGATATAAAAAGAATAAAACCATAGTTTTATCTGAAAACAATGTTTATGTCCGGCTGGGTCTTTTACAAGACTTAATAATAGATTTAAAACTTAAAATGTCGGATGTATATTCAAAAATAAAATTTTTAAATAAAGAAGTTGACATCTCCCAAAAATTAATATACTATTTTAATAATAATAAAAATGACAATAGTTTTATAAAGGAACTTGTTTATAAGAATAATATATTGCGCGATATGAGTTTGAAATATAACAGATTATATAACGAATATAATCAGGAATATTGCGGATTAACAAACGAAGAAGAGGAATTAAAAATAGCTTTAAATCCGAAATAGAGCTAAGATTTTGAAAAATTGTTATAATGTTTTAGTTTTAATTGAACCGCCCGACAAAACGTTCTACAATTTCAAAATCATAAAAAAACGAGTCGATTTTTGGATTTATACATTTGAAATAAAAGATTAAAAAGAAAAGATTCAAAAATTCGGCATAGACAAAAAATTGGCAATTAAAAAAGGTAAAAAAAGGCGGACAGGCTGATTTTATGATAAAAAGAATAGTAATATTAGTAATTTTATCAGGGTTATTTCTTGAACTTTACATAAATTCAAGTTTAGCTAAAAAATGGTGGGACGTATATTTTACGGAAGGAACTCAATCGACTCAATCCAACAGCGACATAGAAATCAAACTCGCCGAATATATAAATAATGCTCAGTATTCAGTTGACATTTCAAGTTATACGTGGGGTTCCGCAGGAACCGGGAATTCTTTTATCAGGGCGATAAACAACGCATATACCAGAGGATTAAAAGTAAGACTTGTAGGCGACGGGGAGCGGGAAATCAATCCGAATATCAATTCCTCGATACCGAGGAAACTAAGAAATTCATCAATAAGCGGATATGGAATCCAGCATAATAAAATGATAGTGATAGATTACGGAACCGCGAACGAGAAGGTTATCGGAGGATCGGCAAACTGGACAACCGGCGCTATGTCCGCCCAATTCAATAATGTATTATTAATAACCGACCATAATATAATCAACGAGTATCATCAAGAATTTGAAGAAATGTTTAACGGAACATTTAACGGAGGTTTTTCAGGCAGCAAATCTTTTAAGCTTCAGAATAACGCAACAGCCGAATTGTTTTTTTCTTCGGAAGACCAGTGGATGACAAATAAATTTTTATACAATATTAGAAGCGCTACTAAAAGCGCGATAATGCTCGGGAACAATTTGACTAAATTTGGGTATATGGGGGCGACGGACGCTATAGCCGCCGCATTTTTAGAGGCAAAATCGAATGGGGCTATAGTAGAAGGCAGCGTTGACGACTGGTATTACGATAATAATGTTTCAAAATCCACTATAGATCAGTTAGCTGCAAACGGCGCCGATGTTAGAGTAATTAAGAACCCGAATAATGTAGACGCCCGCCTTCATAATAAAATAGTGATAATAGACGGAGAGCTTGTAATAACGGGTTCGGCAAATTTTACGATGTCTGCTCAGAGTAATAACGATGAAAACCAGATTTACATAAGGGATCCGATTTTAGCCCGCGAATATTTAAAACATTACAGAAAATTGATGAATGAATCCCATATAAAAACTGCAACTGCGACGTTTGAAGAAAACGCTCCGTCGAATATAACCGGAGTTGTTGGAAAAGCTGAAGGCGAAGGAATCAAATTAACATGGGACAGATGCTCAAGCCGCGATTTTGACAGATATTTCATTTACGTTTCAAAATCTCCGATACTCGACGTTACAAATATGCGTCCTGAAATAGGAATAATCACAGATAAAGAACAAGTCTCATATATGGTGAATTCAATAAATAACGGAGATTCGTTTGTAAAAGGAACGACTTATTATTTAGCCGTTACAGCGGCGGACATTAGAGGAAACGAATCGGCAATAACAAACGGAAGTTCAAATACCCAGGGAATTTTATATACGGGATTAATAGACGGAGCTTATCCGATAGCAAGCATAACGTTTGATACCGGCGCAAGCGAAATAGTCAAACACAGTTCGGCGTTAATATTGAAATTGAAGAATGGAGAATCGGCATTAAGGGAAATAATAAGATTTACAATAGATTTAAACGCGGACAGTTATAATTCGTTCTCGTTTTTATCGACGCAACCGTATCTGCCGCAGGGAATAGATTATATTTTAACGGAAAATCAAATAACGTTTTATGGCATATTGATATTTCCGGGCGACACCATAGAATTGAAACTTGCTGTTAAAAATCCGAAAAAATCCGGAATAAGCAACGAATTCACTTTAAACACGATAGCGTCAAACGGCGAAGACAAAAACACTTTTTTAGCCGGATTGGAGATTCAACCAACTGATTTCAATATAACCGCGGCGCTTTCATTAGCTTCCGGAGGGGTTGGAATATCCGGAGAGACCGCTCAATTAAAATTAACGCTGAAAAATATTTCTTTATACGATAACAGATTAACTTCATTCTGCATAGCCGGCGGTTATGTAAATATATCTAAAAATAATTTGCCGTTATTTTTAGACGCTTCTGCGCAGCCGTCGAATACATCTTGGCGAATCAGCAATGCGACCGTATTGCAGGACAGCGCGTCTCAATTATATTTCACGTCAACCGGCGCAGGATTATCACCCGGCAATGAAATTCAAATATATTTAAACGCCATACTACCTTCAAAACTGCCGGTTAAAGACACCGGAGTTTTTTACGCCGTTTCTGACGGAGATGAAACGAGCGTCATAGAATATTCGATAGCTATGGATTTGAAATATTCTGATAAAAATATAATAATAAACGAGTTTATGTATAATCCGCTGGGAGATTACGATAAATATCTTGAATACGCAGAATTAAGGAATTTAACCGATTTGCCTTTTGATATAAGCGGTTGGAAATTGAATTGCAATGGAATAATAAACACTTTTCCAAACGGTTCTATAATACCGGCGAACGATTATATTGTAATGGCGAGCATACTTGAAACCAGAGACGAAATAGGAAAAAGCTTTGCCGCGGTTTACGGTAATAAAGACGGAATCTGGAATTATACGATTGACGGTTTTTACGCGGTTGAAGCGTCAAATCCGTTTGATTTAAACGATAATTCGGGATACGTGGAAATACAAAATGTTTCGGGAACATACAAATCAAGGGTAGATTACAACGACGCTTATCCGATGTGGGTTGGAGCTGATGGAACCGGAAGTTCGTTTGAAAAAATAAATTTTGAAATAAAGGACGAAGCTAACGCGGTTGTCGACGGATTAAATTATCAGGCGAGTTCGCCTTCCGGCGCGTTCGGTTCGCCGGGATATAACAATGTGTCCGACACCACGTTGATTACCGGCTTAAACGTAAAAACAACAACAATAAACAGCATAACCTTATCGTGGAATCCATTGTCGTCGATAAAGAATTTCAACGGATATAAGATTTATTATTCGACTACAAGCTCTGTTACAACCCTTGCGGCTTACTGGACAAAAAACAGCGATTCGGAATTGCGCAAACCCGCCACAAGTCAAACGACGATAACCGGACTTAGTCAATCCACAAGATATTATTTCGTAATAGTTCCGGTAATAAATAATTCAGAAGGCAGAATAAACAACGTTTATGAAGTATCGGGCGTAACCGGCGAATTGACGACGGTTGAAGATTTAAGGGTAACAGAAATAACAGACGGGTCGAGTTCGATAACGCAATACAACGGAACTCAAATATTGAAAGACAAACCTATAGTAGTAAAAGTCTCGACTTCGGTTGAATACGAGGACGTTTCAGATTTTTATTTATATTACGAGGTTAATAAAATTCCGGATGGAACGAACGTTAACAGACGCGTAGGTTTAACCGGAAGACTTAATACGTTTCAAAGCGTAATTTCTTCTTACGATCCGGATATAGTAGACGGAGTCACGATAAATTTTATTATTAAAAAAGGAACGGAAACATTTTATTACAATAAAACGGTGTGGTCGTTTAAAATAGAAGGAGTTCCGGTAGATTTTAATATAACCGGAGTATCTGCGGCAAATACCGGCAGAGGAGAAATTCTTGTCAAATGGAATCCAGTGACCAATTATCCGTATTTCAGCCAATACAAAGTATATTATTCGTTAAGCGATACGGTAGATTTGAAATCAAATGTTTGGACTGCTTCCGACGACAAGAATTTATCAATCGGAGTTACAAATTCAACAATAATAAAAGGACTTCAATCAGACAAGAAATACGGGTTCAAGGTTGTCTTGTATAACTCTTGGAATTACGAAGGAGATTTGGAAACTGCGGAATTGGTTTTTGACACGCCAATAGCTACTGGAAATCTTATGATTACCGAAGTATATCCTGCGTTATCAGGGGATACGGTTGCGTGGGCGGAAATATATTGTTATTCCGGAATCCAGGATTTGAACGAATATAAAATATCTTCCATATCTGAAAAATCGGTTAAAACTGCGCTGACAGGAAAAAGTATCGGAGAGAAGACATATTTAAAAATCGAACTCGGATACAATTATTTTAAAAACGACGACGGCATAATTCTATACAACGGGCAAGACGAAATAATCAAATGTATATTCTGGTCAAATAGAGACGGGGTTTTATCCGATACAATAACTTCGGAATTAAAACAGGAATACTATACTTCGGCGTTATGGGGTATGAGCGGATATTATAAATATTCGAGCAATAACGGCATTGAAAACACGCTTATATATTTGGACGCTTCACAAAACTTTACAATTTCAAGAAAAATGCTGAATAATACGGTTTATTATGAAAACAATAATTTATTCGACTGGGAATTATGCTCGATTCCGACTCCGGAAGGAGTAAACCAGATTACAAGTCCGATAATGAATTATATAAGCGATGGAAATAAAATCTTAAGTAATTTTTATATTGAGAACAGTTTGAGAGATACTGCCGCGATTGTAAATTTTGTTTTAACGGGACAACCGCGCGATATTAATCAAATCAAATTATATTATAATATAAACGCCGAAGCGACGGGCGGAGTTCAAGATACCGCAGTCGCGACAATTTCCGCGAGCGCCGATAGTTTGACGAGAACCGCGGTAATTCCGAAACCCGGCATTAATTATGGAACGGTTTATTTTGTTGTAGAAGTGGATGGAAAAATTTACAAATTTAATTCGACGCGGGCATGGTCTTATATAATTGACAATGAACCGCCTGCGAAATTATCAGGGTTATCTGTGATTTCAAAAAATTTAAATTCAGTTTCGATTATCTGGAACAAATACGACAAAACGGATTTTCTGGAATATACCGTATATTACGGCGCGGTTCCGGATGTTTCAAAATTAAGCAATAAATGGGATTCGTCTAAAGACGGCGCATTAATTAACCAGACAAATTCTTATTCTAAAATCACAGGATTATTGAATTTCACAAAATATTATTTTGCAGTAAGCGTAAAGGATAAAGCCGGCAATGAAAGCGATTTATCGGATACGGTAATGATTTTTACGTCTTCTGAAAAAAATATTTTGGATTTAAGCGCCGCCGGAGAATCAACGGGAAAAATAGCGGTTGATTTTTCAATAATGGAAAGATTTAGTTACGAAAATATTGCCATAAGATTCAGATTATCGGCGTTAAACGAAAATCCGCCGACGGCGTGGGTTGATACAAACGCTAAACCCGACGGAAACGGGACGTCAAATCTTACAGATACTCAAATTCAATGTATTGATTCCGGAAACGGATACTGGACGGCGAATTTAAACGTATCAAATTTGGGATACAAAGACGGAGATGTAATTAATTTATTATTTGAATGCGACGGAAGTTTGATTTACAGGACAATATACGACGAATACTGGCGCATAAAACTCGATAAAACAAATAATTCAAATATAACGAAAATATCAGCAAACGGCATATCGGATTCCACCACAACAATTCATATTAGCTGGGAGCCGGTTTTTTCAATGGATGATTTCAGCGAATATATTGTTGTTTATCAGATAGGAGACACTGTTTCGGTTTCTGATTCGCAATGGACATATTTGAAAGATTCAAATTTAAAAAACAAATACGGTTCTATAACCGAAGTAAAAGGGCTGCTTCCAAACAATGAATATACTTTCGGAGTCTTGACAAAAGATATATCGGGAAATTACAGTCAACCGGTTCAAACCGCTAAAATAACTACAAACAGTCAAACTCCGGCAGAAGATCCTGCGACAGACGGATTAAATACGGCTCATTTATTAGACGGTTCGGAAAAGTTGATGTTGAAAAATATAACCGTTTCAACGGAATTTGAATATCCGGTGAACAACGGCGATAAGGTTTATTTATGGTATGACGTCGGCAATGTTCCCGACGGAAAATCTTTAACTAATTCGGAAGACAGATATATTGAAATGGTTTGCGCAGACGGAAGCCAAAGAAAATTGTGGGAAGGAGTCATTCCGTCTTCAGATAACGAAATGATTCATAACGCAACAGTTCAATATGTGTTTGAGATAAATAATACGGTTTTTAGAAATAGGGATAAATCTGCGTTTAAATATGTTATTGATTCCGAGCCGCCTGCGGCAGTTCAGAGTTTTATAGTCAACGACAGAGGAACGAGCGCGTTTGTCTATTGGATACCTGTAAGCGACGCTGATTTTTATTCGTATAGAATTAAATATTCAAAAGATTTTTATAATAATCCGATTATTATTTTGGATAAAAAAAACGAGCCGACGCTCGGTTCCGTTTCAAATTCAGTGTTGCCGATTCAAAATCTTGATTCTGTTTCAAATTATTATTTTGAGATTTGTTCGGTAGATAAAATAGGAAATGAAAGCTCAATAAAAAAAGCCAAATTATTAAGAAAAACGCCGGGTCAGGTTTCAAAAATCGAACCGGTATCGGGCGATACGATAGATATAAGTTTAAATAATATTTTTGAAAAGACGGTTGTATTAAGGGACGCTTCCGGAGTTGCAATTCCTTCCGCGAATATTGAAATATCGATTGAAGACGGAAACAGTCTGATTAATAATTCAAGTTTAATATCAGGAACGACTGACGATTACGGCGCTTTTAAATTTTCGGTTTCTGCGGACAAAGCAAAACCCGGCGCGATAAAAATAAGCGCGTCAAACGGCGTAACAAAATATTTAAGTTTAATCAACTCCGCTGAACTGCCGGATAAAGAAATTTTAAACGTAAAAAGCGTAATGCTTAATTACGCAACCGACGGAGTTAATTCGGCGGTGGATTTCAGTTCTGTCGTATATTTGAAAGATACGGATATAATCATAGTTTTTACTACTGATAAGGTTCCGGCGATTTCCGGAAAAATCGAATTATACTATAAAATAAATTTGGATTTAATTGATCTCGAAGAAAGCGAAAAAGTCGAGGCTGAGCTTGTTTCAGGTTATAGCAATCGGTATAAGGCGGCAATACCAAAAGCCGGAAAATCCTGCGTTTTGAATTTTGCGATAAAAATCGAGAATAAGATTTTCAAATATTCGGAATCGGAGAATTGGTCGGTAATAATCGACGGTTCGCCGCCGGAAAAGATTACAAATTTAAACTATGCGTCAATAAACGATAACAGCGTAACATTGACGTGGAACAGAAACGAATCGGAAGATTTTTATTCATATGGAATTTTTTACGACACGGTTCCTGTAATTAATTCGGTTTCGTCAAAAATTTGGAATTTAACGAACGATAATAATTTAAGACAAAAAAACAACGCTCAAACAATCATAACCGGATTAATACCTGAAAATGATTATTATTTTGCGGCAGCCGCATATGATATTGTCGGAAACGCAAGCGTTTTATCGGATACGATAAAAATCACAATAACAAAAGGAAGCATAACAGATACGGAGAATAATCAGAATTTTGATTCGGTTCCGTCGTCAGTAGGAGATTTTGTAGTATTGGATTATTCAAATTACGCTGTTTTAAATTGGATACCGTCAAACGAGTCTGATTTTTCAACTTATAAGATTCGATATAGAACGAGTTTAAGCGATACGGGAATTATATTGACTAAAATAGAAAAACCAGATTTGGGAATTAAAACTTCGTCTTTATTGAACATTACTGAATTGGACAGATACAGAACATATTATTTTGATATAAGCGTTTTAGATATGGCGGGAAATGAAAGCCCTGTAAAATCAGCGGTTATATCGAGAAGCGTTCCGGCGGACAATAACGAATCTGATTCGCAAACAGGCGATACGGAAGAAGTTCAAAATCCCGACAATCAGGACACAATAGTTGCCGAACCCTATATCATCGAGAAGTTTCCGGATGATAATACGATTACCGCGGGATTATTCGATACAATGGTTTTGTCAGCTATAGTAAAAGACATAAACGAAAATCCTATACAAGGCGAAACAGTAAATTTAATTATAACAGGCGCCGCCGAGTTTGAAAACGATTCGAAATATTTAAGTCTGGTATCCGATATTTCCGGTAGAATAAATTTTGAATTAAAACCGTTGAGCGGTTTGGGAATGTTTAATATTGAACTTCAAACTGAAAAAGCCGGAGCAAAAACTTCGTTTTCCGTTAAGGCAGTCAATAACTATGCGGGTTATGGAGATATTGCGCTGTCGGCGCCGGAAGAAGCGAACGCTGGCGAAACCGTTTCAATTGTCGCGTCCGCTATTAATTTGAAAAGACAGGATTATTTTAAATATGTTTCTGAAGCCGATAAAAAAATAAATTTAAGAATTATAAGCGAATCCGGAACTAAGGAAATTAAAAAAAACATTTCAGATAACGGAACCGCAATATTTGAAATTTGTTATACAAAAAATCAAACTATAAATATATCGGCAGAATTTTCAGGTTTTCAAAAAAATAAGTCTATAAAAATAAATCCGGGTTTGAAAAAAAATATAGTCGTTGATATGCCGGAAAATATAGCGTTTTTAGGAGACGATATTTTGTATTCGATTTATTATACCGACGAATACGGAAATACAATAGCGTTCGAAGCTAATATTCAAGTTTTTGTGGAACAAATTAAAGAGGCTCCAAAATCGAATATAAAATTCGCGGCTTATTACGGCAACTTCGTTAAGCTTACCAAGTGCGGATTGAATTCGATAAAATTTATAGATGAATTCGGTAATACGGTAACAAAATATATTCGCGTTATGCTGAATCCGAAAAAAGAAAATATTTATGAATTTAATAATACTGTTATGAATATTCCGGCAGACGTATTGCCGGACAGCGCTTATGTTGAAATATTGAAAGAAGCCGAGGCCGAAACCGAATTTGCGTTTGTTAAAAACGCAGGATTTGGAAATCTTAGGGAAATTGACGGAAGTTTAAGGAAGTTCGACGTTAAAAATATTTTAACTGAAACGGTAGTTGAAAAAGAATTTGAAAAAATGATAAGCGTAGAAATTCCTTATTCCGATAATAACAACGACGGAATAGAGGATAATTCGGACATTGAATGTTCAAAATTAAAACTTTACAGATTCAACGAGACAAACAATAAATGGGAAATAGTAAAGGACGGATTTAATTACAGCGATCCGGTTTCAAAAACAGTAAAAGCCGAATTAAAACATTTTTCATATTATTCAGTTGCCGCGCCAAAATACGGTTCGGGCGTTGATTCGGGTTTTTATGTTTTCCCGAATCCGTATAGAGAAAAATATGGAACAAATAAAGTAATATTTAACGGAGTTTCGGGCAATGTGGATTTACAGATATTTAATATTGCCGGCAGAAAAGTATATGAATTCAAGGGCGACGCGGGAACCGAACTCGAATGGAACTTGCGAAATAATCAAAACGAGGAAGTTGCGAGCGGAGCGTATATTTATAAATTAAAATATTCCGGCGGTAAAAAAATAGGGAAAATAGGAATAATAAAGTAAATTCGTTTAATTCGTTAGATTCGCGGTAAAAAAAACCACGAATGACGCGAATAGAACGAATAAGAAAAGATGATAGAACGCTTTAGCGTTTAAAGAAAAAAGCAAAATAAAAAATAAGCGAACGGTTATAAAAATTCACAAGGTTTTATTATATAAAGAAAGATTTGACATTTAAAGTAGATTCGTTAGATTCGTTAGATTCGTGGTAAAAAAATATAACCGCGAATGACACGAATAGAACGAATATTATGGAGGCGTGAAAATGACTGATATTATTTTATAAGATGAAAGTTTTAAAATAATCGGAGCTTGTTTTGAGGTTTATAATCAAATGGGATTTGGTTTTTTAGAAAGCGTATATCAGGAATGTCTTGAAATAGAATTCAAAGAACAAAATATTCCGTATAAATCGCAGGAAGAATTGAGATTGTTTTATAAAAAAAACGAATTAAAACAACGTTATAGACCTGATTTTATTTGTTATAATTCTATTATTGTTGAAATAAAAGCGGTTTCGAAAATATTAAATGAACATAAAGCTCAGGTTTTTAATTATTTGAAAGCGACTAAAAATAAATTAGGATTGATAGTAAACTTCGGAGAACATAATAAGTTAAAATATGATAGAATAGTATTATAAAATAGATTCGTTAGATTCGTTAGATTCGTGGTAAAAAAATATAACCACGAATGACGC
>DAINAU010000101.1:0-1887 GCA_036733285.1 bacterium | reverse complement strand
GAATAAGACGAATAGAACGAATAAGAGAAAGATGATAGAACGCTTTAGCGTTTAAGATGAGATTGATTATTTAGTATGAGTTTAAAATTATTAAATTATTAGCGGTAAATAGATTTATGAAATTCAAAAATATATTAAATTCAGTATTATTAGCGGTTGCAGCGGCAATCGTTTTATCAACCGCAAACGGTTATTGCGCGGGAACTACCGGAGCTCAATTTCTTCAAATTGGAATTGGAGCCAAACCGGTAAGTTTGGGCGGAGCATATACCGCGGCGGCGGAAGACGTCTACGGATTATACTGGAATCCTGCCGGAATAGCGTTTTTAAACAAGTCCGAATTGACTATTCAGCATAACGAATGGATAGAAGACGTAACATACGATTTTGCCGGCTACGCCGCAAAAATTATCGACAAAAATTATATAGGAATCGCGGTATATCATTTGAGTTCCGGCGATATCGAAGGAAGAGATTTGCTCGGCAACAAGTCGGGAGATTACAAATCCACGGATTCCGCAATGAGTTTGACATGGACTCTAAAACCGGAAAACAAGTTTGCTCTGGGATTTACCGGAAAATATATAAAACAGAAAATAGACGATAGTTCGGCTTCAAGCATAGCTGCGGACGCAGGAATAAAAATATTATGTTCGGAAGAATTTAGTTTCGGAATATCTCTCTTGAATTTTGGACAAAAGTTAAAATTCGAATCGCAGGAAAACAAACTGCCTTTCACAATGAGAAGCGGAGTATCTTATAAAAATCAGAGTTTGCTGTTATCTTTAGACGTAGTGAAAGTAAGAGACGAAGACGCTTCGGTATCTTTTGGCGCAGAGCTGAATTATGATAGAATGCTATATATACGCGCGGGATACAACAGTTACGACGAAGATTTTGATAAAGACATATATTGCGGATTAGGATTGAATTTATACAAATTCAATTTTGATTACGCGTATATTATGGGAAAGGAATTGTCGGACTGTCATATTTTAGGTATAAAATATAATTTTTAATATATAAATTTTAGAGGAGAAATATAGTTATGCGTTCTAAAAAAAATGTTTTTAAAATTATTGTTGTTGCATTATTTCTTTTGTTATGTAATGCGGGATTAGCTTTTGCGGCTAAAGACAGTTTAAAATGCAGCGCCACCGGATATAATAATTTAAGCGGAGCGGAATATATCCTGCCCGGCGGCTGGATAATTCCGAATAGAGTTTCCGTATCTCCAGGAATAGAGGCGGGCGACGATACTTCGGCTAAAATTCAAGCGATTGATATATATTTAGACACTATAACTGTAAGTTTAGGAACGGCAAGCCAGTTCAAATATATCAAAACAATTATAATAGCAACCGAACCTTCGATTTCAAAAGCGGTAGCTACAATGACTGATATAACCGCAAGTCCGATAAAATTTCCTGTAAATATTTCTTTATACGAATCCAGAAATTTATATTTGTTAGTTCAAATTCAAGACACGGTTCCGGCAAAAACAGAGTTTGTTTTTACCATAGACAGTCTTCATGCTTTTGGCGAAAGAGACGACGGAACATTTTCCTATCAAAACATCGACCCGAAATGCCCTAATTCTTCAAGCATTACGGTCAAGATGAAAATTGACAAATTAACTACGATAGGAACTACTGAAGCAAATAATATGTATCCATCGGGAAATTTTATAATACCGGCAAATTCAAAACCACATGCTGTATTCAAACTAACTTTAGGGCAATCTAAAACAATCCCGACTGACGTCGAAGAAGCTAAAATAGCTTATGTTAAATTAACAATTATCGATACTGAAGGACATCCGTATAGTTTGGTTTTTGATCCGTTAACAGGAGAAAAATGGCCGAATCCGGCGAATTATGACCTGAA
>DAINAU010000100.1:0-16319 GCA_036733285.1 bacterium | reverse complement strand
CATTGCCCGTATCGTCAATAGCTATCCCGCGCGGATACATAAATTCGCCATTCCAATATCCATATTGCCCCCACTGTTTAATAAATGTCCAGTTTGAATCGAATTTCTGGATACGGTTATTCAAAGTATCTACAACATAATAATACCCTGAACTATCGCATGCTATTGCAAACGGACCGTTAAACCCAACCGGACTTGCGCAGTTTGATGAAAATGACAATGCTATTTCCGCCCGAACAATACTTGCTGACAGTAATAAAATTGCAATTGCCGTAATAAATATTTTTTCTTTGAATTTTAGCATAAAACACCCGCCTTTTTTAATGAGAACCGTCCCCATTTTATTTTATTTTCTATTTTAAAACAGGGGTTATAGAATCATTCCCCGTATCCAATTCTGAAATAGTATCGAGTGGTCTTCCTCCGGATATATTATCAAGGTTAGAATCAGAAATTTCGTTGGACATTTCGTTTTTATTCTTTTTGTTAAAAGTATTAGCTTTACCATTTTTATTTTTCGTTAATGTTTCTTTTTTCATAAAAACCACCTCATAAAAGTATTAAATCTGAAAACGATTTTTTCCAAATATCTCTAAAAGATTTTAACCTTACAATCTTTCAATTTTCCAATTTTCCAATTTTCCAATCTTTCAATCTTTCAATCTTTCAATCTTAAAAATAGGAACCGTCCCCATTTTTTGGAACCGTCCCCATTTTTTCATTTTACTACCCGAAATCCAAAAGAATTTGCTTTATAACTCGGAGGTCGCCAACTACGGCAGGTTGTTTGAAAACTGTAATACGAATCATTAAAAGCGCCGCTTCGAAGAACTCTGTCAGAGCCGTTTGCAGGTCCTATCGGGTTGGTTTCAGATAAATTAGAATATGTTCCATACCAGTCGGCGCACCATTCTTTTATATTTCCAGTCATATCATAAAGACCAAAAGCGTTTGGCTTTTTCTGACCGACTTGATGCGGAACAGAATTGGAATTGGATTGATACCATTCATAATCATTAATTGGCTCCCAAGATTCTCCCCAGTAAAACATAGTAGTCGTATTCGCCCTGCAGGCATATTCCCATTGCGCCTCTGTCGGCAATTTTAAACCGTAATAATCGGCAAATTCATTTGCTCCATACCATGTTACATTGATAGCCGGAAATTTTTCCTTGCCTGCAGCCGGAACCCATTGACTGCCGTTTTGAACCACTCCCCAATCAGAATGACTGTATATCATTATTTGACCGGCATATTGTCCGCTCTTTACAGTCGATTGTTTATAGGCGTTAAGAAATGCGGCATATTGCTCGTTAGTTATCTCGTATTTACTCATTTGAAATGGCGTTGTCAATGTTACGCTGCGCGAAGGCGACGCACTTGCCGGAGTATTACCGCCCATTGTGAATGTTCCGGCTGGAATAGATACAAAATCAATAAATACCGGTTCTATATAAATTATAATATTATTTGAAATCTCATTTAAATTTGCGCCGATAAACGATTTTACTCTGTAATAATATTTTCCGTATGCTTTGCCGGGAAAATATTTAATAGTATCCGTTCCGCTATATATATTGCTTGCGTTTAAGAAATTTTGAGCAGTATCTTCTTCAAGCATATACTTAGTCGCATTCAAAACCGGTTCCCAGCTTATTGAATATGTATCTCCGGCTTTTATGCAACTTCTTATTTCAAACGCATATAACGAAGAAGCATTTAAAATTATTAATACTATGAAAAAATAAATAAAATAAATTTTTCCTCGAATTATAAAATAAAAAATATCCGACATTTTTCCCCTCCAAAATACGATAAGAAAAAAATTAACTATTGCATTATCAAAAAAAATCTTGCATTTATAACAAAGATATTTTTTGAGAATCCTAATGAAATTCGGCTCTTGACTATTTTATTTATCTTTTTAACGCTAAACGGAAACCGAGAGATTTCATTTTCGCCTCTGCATTCATTATCATAGAACGGCTGCCTACCAAACAATAATCGGGATGCGCGTTGAATTGTCCGCCCAATATGCAATTATTACCATATAGTATTTCTTCAGACCATTCGCACACATTGCCAGACATATCATAAATACAGAAACGGTTAGATTTTTTTTCGCCGACATTATGAAGCGTATTATTAGAATTGTTCATATTCCAAGCGACCTCGTCGACATTATCGCTGCCGGAATACTTGTAGGTTTCGCCGCCGCTTGCCGCATAATCAAATTCAATACCGGTTGGAATATTGAAAATTAAACCTGTAAGATTATTTAATTTATTAATAAAATTTTTGCAATCCTGCAAATTGACATTTGTAACCGGCATACTATCGCCTAATATATACGAAGGATTATTACCCATAACTGATTTCCATTGTAATTGGGTTACCTCGTATTTTCCAATAGAGTATTTTAAATTCCCGTTATTAATGTAAATCATTTCAATATAAACCGGCGGATTAGTATTGGGAATTTGCAAAGAAAAAACAGGGTATATACTATCAACATTCATAAAATTCGAGGTTTTTCCGCCGACATTAACAGAAATAGAGCATGAACCAATGCTCTCAAATGGATAGCAGACGCATATTTCATTTGGCGACCAATTAGTTATTATTCCTTTAAAATTAGGCGTAATTAAAACAAATGAACCGCTGTCCTTATATTCTTCAAATTCCGAACCTTTTATAATAATCGTATTCGAATATGCATTGAAGTCGGGGTTAGTTAATTTAGCGGAATCAATTCTTGGCAATGCGTTTAAATTTGAAATTAATATAATCAAGATTAAAAAAATCATTTGAAGTTTTATGATGTTTTTCATGATTAAATTCTCCTTAAACCTGAAAACTGCCAAGTGATAATAATTTTTGAAAAATGGTTTTAATTTTCAAAATTCTAATGAGGTTTTCAGGTTAAATTTATTCCAAAATATTCTCCCATCTGCCATTCTTGTAAATATAAATATTATTGTCTGTAATATTTAAATAAATATTGCCTTCAACGCAATGATTATTATCTGTCGGATGTTTTTCGGTTTGACCGTAATATAAATGCGTTTCAATTAAACTTTTAAAATTATCAATTGTCAGCGGAGTGAACGGAATATAATATTTAAATTTCTGAACGCGATGGTTTATATCTGCAATATAAAATTTTCCGTTTCTATCAAATTTTATACCGCAAGGCTGAGTAACTTGACCGTCCGCGAGTCCAACCGGCCCCCAAATTGAAATCTTATTGCCACTTCCATCTAACACTTGAATTCTATTATTTATTCTGTCGGCAACCAATATATATCCGTTTTTATCGACAAGAACCGATTCCGGTCTGTTAAGATTTTCTCCGTAACTTACCCATTTGCATGCATAATCGTTTTTTGGGTCGAACATTTGAATACGGTTATTGCCGATTTCCGTAACTATAATATCGCCAGTATCGTCTATTGTTATACCGCTGGGATGATTAAATTGTCCGGGCTCGCTTCCTGCCTTTCCAAAAGATTTCACAAAATTATAATTTTTATCAAAAATTTGAACTCTGTTATTTCTGCCGTCGGTAATATAAATATTGTCAGATTTATCAATTTTAATTCTGTAAGGTATATCAAATTGTCCTTCCGCAGAACCTTTGGTTCCCCATTTGTATAAAAAATTACCCTCAATATCAAATTTCTGTATTCTGTAATTATATGAATCTACAACTAATAAATTGCCGTCAGAATCAAATGTTATACCGCAAGGATAAAAAAATTGACCGTCAATCGAACCTTTACTTCCCCACATTTTAATAAAATTTCCGGCGGCGTCAAATTTTTGTATTCTGTGATTACCCCAGTCAACCACATATAAATTACCGGCGCTGTCAATTTCAACATCCGTGGGATAATACAACTCTCCCGGATTTGTTCCGTAAGTTCCGGTTCCCCACTTTTTTTCAAATTCAAATGCAGGAGCCAATTGTTTTGCTTGAATTATACCGCAAGAAAAAATCAGAATAATAACCGCTATAACCACCGATAAATTTTTTTTTGTTTTTCGATTATCCATTATATTTGCCTCCAAAAAAAATCATAACTCAATTTAGCAATCACAATCGAACCAAAATTCAAAACTATATTATTAGTAACAAAACTTTTAAAAAAGTTTTGATTTTTGTTACAATTAAAATTTATTCTGAAAAACCAATTGAAAACGGTGAATTTCTTTACTTTACAATTACGCTTTTAAAAACCGTTACATCTATCTCAATTAAAAGAATCTAGTTATAATTTCCGCTTAAAAATAAACCAGCCCAATACATCGGATGCGGGAATTGAGATTTAACTTTCAATTGAGCCGCTCTAATGCTTTCTATTTTATTAAGGTGAAGATAATTTCTATAAAAATGTTTCATTAACAGAGACGTGGACAAATCGTCTATTCTCCACATTGACGAAACTATCGACTTTGTTCCGGCGTAGAAAAATGCGCGGTTCAAACCTATAATTTCATCGCCCGTCTGAATTTTTCCAAGTCCGGATTGACAGGCGCTCAGAGCAACCATATCCGCTTTAAGCTTCAAATCAAACACTTCGAGAGCGCGCAAATCTCCATCGCCGTTTTTTTCCGAATGAAGTTTTAAAGCCGAAAACAACGGATTGACAGAATCGAATTCGCCGTGCGCGGCAAGATGAATCACGTCGTAGTTTCCAATATTTTTCACAATCCAGCTTTTAGACGCGCTCTTGTTTAAAAGAATATCGGCTTTATTAAATTCAAACTGAATAGATTTCGCCTCAAGACCGGACAAAGGCAAATCAAGATTAAAATCCCCGAGGTCTGGATTGCCGACCGCAAGAATTTTCAAATCCGGTTTTTCATCTTGAGAAACCCGCGAATTTTTAAAAACATATTTTGCAAGCGACGCCGACGTTAAATAAAAAATATTATATTTATCTATAAGATAATAATCTTTATTTCTTAAAGCGGAAAAGGGAATGTAATGCATTATGCCGTTAGGAATAACGCATATATATTTTTTCCCAGCCGCATATTTTTCAACGCGTTCAAACAATACGTCATATAATTCCATAGAAATATCGTCGATAAACGCTTTATCCTGAATTCTGCGCATATAATTATTGACGGATTTCGTCAAATCAAAATTTGGCGGAACCGGATTTTTTATAAAATCAAATTTATCTTTTGAAATTATCCAGACATAAACATAATCCGTATCGGCATAATACTCCAAAATAACAGTTTCGGAATCGAGATACGTTTTAAGTTCGGCGCGGCTTAAAACATTAACTTCCACCACGGATTCGATTTCAGGATTAATCAATTTCATTTTTAACAGTGATTCTGAATTTTCTAATTCTAATTTTGAAATTTGAGCGGAAATCGCGTTTTTTTTCCATTCGACCGGTTCATAATTGATTTGTTTTTGAAAATTATCTATCAAAATTTTATTGGATATAATCTTAGCGTATAACATATCCGTCTGTTTGTCGTTAAACTTTATTTTATGATTGCCGAGCAAGTCTATAAGGCTGCGGGACTTGAATCTTTCAAGGTATTCAAACGATTTATCAAAATTTCCCGATTCAATATAAAGTTTAATAATTTTATCATAAACGTCTTTTTTATCCGCGACAAATCCGTTTTTCAATTCCTCGATTTTAAGAGACGCCCTCGTTTTTTCAATTTTCTCAACTGCCTGTTCAAGAAATAATAGAGCTTTATTTTTATCCGATTTTTCAAAACACATAGCTTTTCCGAATAAACAACGCCAGACGACTTCTTTAATTCCTGATTTTTCAGCCAAGTCAAAGGACTTGGAATACCAGTTATCCGCGGCGTTAAAATCGTTTAATTTAAGATTCAGATTTCCAAGTTCCAACCCGCATTTAACGATATTTATGTAATTATTAATTTCAACGCTTAACGAATAAGCGGATTCAAGGTAATGTTTGGCGTTTTTCAAATCGTTTAAAGAAAGATACGCCATCCCAAGATTTCTGTAATCATATCCAAGCGCCCATCTTGATTTTATTCTCTTGTCGATTTCAACCGCTTGATTCAAATAATCAATAGATTCGATATATTTTTTTTCCGTCCGTTTTACTATGGCTATATTATTCAATGTTGAGGATATGTCGTTATAGTCTTTTAATTTTTTTGAAATATCGAGCGACATATTCAAATAATAAAGCGATTTTGCGGGATTATTCAATGTCCAGTAAATAAGACCTATAGTGTTGTAGGAAATATATAATTGCTTATCATCGTTATTTTGTTTTGATATATCCGCAGATTTAAAAGAATAATCAAACGCCGGTTTATAATCGCCTTCATACCAGTAAGAATTCGCAAAATTCTGATAAATTTCAGAAATCAAAATATTGAATCCGTTCGACTTTGACAATTCCAAAGATTTTGAAAACATATCTCTGCTTTCCGCGAATCTCCCAAGCTGTTCTAAAACCGCTCCAATATCTATCAAAGTTCGCGCGACGCTTTTAGAATCGTTTTCATCTTCAAACAATTTAAGAGCTTTTCTAAAATATTCTTCGGCTTTCAAATAATCATTTAGCCGCAAATAATAAATCTTTCCGAGCCGCGAATACTGTTTCCCCAATATTTCCGGTTTATCCGTCGCGGCAATTATATTTTCTATATATGAAATAGCTTTTGTATAATCTCCTCTGAACTCATTTGTTTTTGAAAGTTCCGTTTTTGCCGATGTTTGAAATTTGGAATCCGCGGTTTCGTTTTTTAACGCCTCGTTAAAATAAAACGCGGCGGAATCGTATTCTTCGTTCATCGAATAAAAAATACCGAGATTATACGCTTCCTTCGCATATGCTCCGCCGGTTAACGCCGAACGTTCCATATACTTGCGTTGATACTCGACAGCTTTTGGAAAATCCTGCGAATTATAAGCGCAATTAATCGCAAACTTAAGATATTTAGACATTGTCTTTTTGTCATAATTCAAAACTCTGTCAAGTCCTATAACTCTCTGAATATTGGATAACGCCTGATTATAGTTTCTTTTGCCGTATTCTTCAACGGCATCTTGAACAAGTCCGTCGGTTTTTGACGCCGCAAGTTCTTTACGTTCCGAATCATCATAAGTTCCGCCTCCGGCTAAAATTTTTTTTTTGCCGCCGGCATTGATTAATTCCTGATAACTAAAACCCGAAACATTCTCTGTAAAAACCGCGTTCGATATTCCGGATTCTATTAAATAATTTACTATGCAGTTGAACTTCTCCGAATCGATATTTTTATTTTTAAAATTTCTTAACGCCAAAAAATTTATGTTCATAGTCCCCGCGTCTCTAAAATAATTTATCCCGATTGAGAATCCGGTTTTGTAATTTATGATTCTGGAGCCGGTCAAATCAACCGGATTAATCTCCAGTTCTCCGTCAATATTTATGATATCGAAATCTTTATTCTCGACAAAATTATTTATGTTTTCAAGAGTTAAAACTTTTATTTTTTCCGTAAATACGGTATGGTTTTCCCTTGATTTTATAAAACCTGATAGAGAAGGAACCAACACGCGGTCTTCCCCGTATTTGATTAAATCTTCGCTTCCGCAATTAACAAGAACCGCATATCCCGCGGGTGACGAATCAAAACCGTCTGAACCCATTATATCATTGCATTCAAAAGATTCCGCAGATATTGTTATATGAAAAGTTTTTAACTCTGTTTTGAAAATCACATCAAAATTTTTCTTCCCGATAAGACTTTGAACATAATAAATATCTTCTTCTTCCAGAATTTTAGCGAACCCATTGCGCAAATCTTTCATTTTAACGGAGCCGGAAAAAATTATATACCTATCTATATAAACAAGCGCCGGTATTATTTCCTTATTCTCAAGGCATTTTATTATAATTTTCCCGTATAAATCATATAAAAGTTTTTCCGTTATAAAATTAAATCCTTCGATTTTCTTGTCAATAATTGTATTTGCGAATACGCGGAATTTTTTTTCGGCATTTATCAAATCGTCAATATTATCCATTGAATAAAAATTCAGCCAGCTTGGGTCAACTTCCATGCCCGCTTTATTTGACGCTCCCGCGTCAAATGCGACTTTCGTTTTACTTAACGAACCTGTGTCATCTGTGACTTTAGTTTTTTTTGACGAACCCGCGTCAAATGCAATTTTTTCATTCTTTGACGAGCCCGCGTTCATTGATGCGAACGAATCTGCCAATGACGCAGCGGCGCTATCGGATAAGTCTTTCTGATTGTCAGAACTTTCAGAACTAATGAGATTAAGATTATACTCTGATAGGCTTTTTAAAATTTGAATTAAATCTCCGTTTTCGTTCGACTCTGAAATTCTATTTTTTAAAATTTCAAGATATTTAACCGATTTTGCTTTATGCGTATAGATTTTGATATACTCGTCAAATAAACTTATATTTTCGGAATCAAACTGATTTTCGGTAAAAATTTTACCGGTAACATCTTGCAATTTTTTTGAGTTTAAAATAAATTCTTTATAATATTCATATCCAAAAACCGAGAGCAAACTGAAATCAAAATAAACGTTATTTTTGCCTATCAATTTGTAATATTTTTCCAAATCTGCTAACAACGCCCCTTTTTTTTCGCTATCTAAAAAATTCAAATACGACGTCAATAGAATCATATTGACATAAATTCCGTTATCTTCGTTTATTTTCAAACATTCTTTTATAGAATAACCGGCGTAAATTACGGCGCTGTCAATATTTCCGTTAAGAAAATATGTTTTTGAAATATTATTTAATAATACCGCTTTTTCCAGAAACAAAGCAGGCGAATTTTTCGGCGTAATATTTTTCTCAGGTATGCACCCGATGCGTTTAAACAGAATTTCAAGAGACTTATCGTTGTTGCCGTAAAGTTTATAAAATTCATTCGACAACATATATAAAAATTTTTGTTCGGTCAACGCGTCGAGTCCTTCTGAATTCCCGCTTGATTCTCCGGTAAGATTAAATTTCAAATCTATTAAAGCTCCGCTTTTTGAACCCGATTCGGTAAAACTTTCTTTGAAATATTTTTCAGCTTCTTTAATAAGTTTAGAAATCTGATTTTTAATCTTAATTTTTTCAACTTCATTTGCAGTATTATCGTTATCTGTCAGATAATTCATCATAAACAAAAGAACCGCGCGTTTATTAAAATATTTTTTTTGCGGCGAATCGCCGTCGCCTCCGAACGTTACGGCTTCATTCAACGATTCTACAGCTTTTGAATATTTTCCGTTTGAATAATAGATTAAGGATAATTTTTCAAGACACATACGTTTAATCGAGGATTCCGTCGAATAGTCAAACGCTTTTTTATAATATAATTCTGCTTTTGAATAATCTTCAACCGAAAAAGCCGAATAAGCCAAATTCATATAAAACACAATTTGCCGTTCTTTATTATCGTCAAAATAGTAATCGTATAGTTCCAATACCTGATTATAATACCGGTATGCCATCTCATAATTATTTATGTGATAATAGATATTTCCGATATTAGATAGAAGCTCTGCTTTAGATTTATAATCTTCTTCTTCTGTCAAAGCAAACGCAGTTTTATAATTATTCACCGCGTATTCAAAACGTCCCTCTTTTCCAAGAACAAGTTCTGACTGTTCGTTTATCCATCCGAGCAATTGATAATAATATGCCGACCCCGGTTTTAAACGTATTGATTTTAAAACAAGTTTTTGGGAGGCGTCAAGATTTTCTTTCCAGTCTTTTTTATATGTCTTCAACAATGAATACGCGTAGTTTAGAGAAGCTTTCTTATAATTATCTTTAAAATTTTTTTTTAAATATCCGTCGTAAGTTTTTTCAAGTTCTTCAAGTTTATTAAGAAAATTTCCGATTTTAATTAATTCTCTGTGTCCTCTATCATAGCCCGCGTCAAATTCTATAAGCTTATAAAAAGTTTTAAAAGCCTTCTGATAATCGCCTGTTTTTTCCTCGTATAATCCTTTTTCAAAAGTCTTACGCTTGAACTTTTCTTCGGCTTCGATTAGTTTTTCATTCAAATAAGATTTTTGAGATTCGTCCAAGTTTGCAGAAGATTGTAAAATGATTTTTTTTATATCTTGAGAATTCGCGTTTTTATAATATTCCAGACTTTTTTCAAATTCTTCTTCAGCAAATAAAATATCTCCTAATTTTATATTCGCTTCAATAACAGACTGATACTCGCCGGGATATTTTTCTATTATGTCGTTTAAAATCTTTTTTGAAAGAAAATTTTCGTTCGCCCTGTAGGCAAGTTCCGCGGCTTTAAATAAAAATTTAACAGACAAGGAATCCAATCCGTAACGGTTTTGCGACAAATCGGTCAAATAATTAATGACTGAAATCTTACCCGCGTTTTTTTTCTCGTCCGAATAAAATTTCACTATATCGTTTAAAGCAATATCCGCGATATAGTTCGACGCGCCGTATTTTTTTAACAAGTCGGTCATTATGGAAATATAGACGTTCTCCTGTCCGAGTTTTTCGTAAATCAAAGCTTTTTTATAAGTTAATCTCGCGGCGCTTCCCGAGTCGGAATTCGCATTTATTCCCAAAAAAACCGTATCGTATAAGATTAACGCTTCGGAAAATTTGCCGGCGTCAGAATATAAATCCGCAAGGGTTTCCTCAGCCTTAATTTTTACTGTTTCTGATTTGGATTTGGTTATTATGGAGTCGAGCGATTTTATGAAATCGGATTTCATCCGGTTTAATTCAAATTGAGATTTATCATTCAAATACAAATAATACTTGGAAACGGTTTTAATCAGATTATTGAATTCTGTGTCGGAATGATATTCGTTTAATAGTTTTAAATCCTCGTATTTTTTCAAAAAAAGAAAGTAGTCGAATAATCCGGATATAACCGTTTTTATATCTTTGTCTGACATTTTTCCGCTATTCAAATCAAGATATTTTGTTATGAAATATTTTTTTTCTTCATATTTCAATTCGCTTTCCTGCAAATCTGCAATGTTTAGAATTGACTCTGCCGGCAAAGACAACAATTCTTCGGAATTCGCCGATTCGGCTCCCTTAAGTATATATATATCCCCGTTATTATTTTTCGAACCTTCTTTATAACTTATAAAATATAAATTATTCTTAATAATTTGAGGTTGTAAAATATCAAGACTGTTAAGCGTGTTTTGAATTTTTTTATAGTTTCCGTTTTTGACGTTTTCAATTCTATATAAAACGTTATTTTTTGAAAGATTGTCGAATTCAGTAAAATATAATTTTTCCGAATCGTCAGAAACAAATAAAGAATTTATTTTGTTTGCGGACGAATAAATCTTTTTTGATTTCAAAGTCTCTAAATCAAAACTGCCTATTGAATACGCCGAATCTTTTGTTATATAGTATAATCGCAGATTATCCGGAGATACGGCTATGGAAATAATATTATTGCCGGTCAAAAGCTCTTTTTTTATCGTTCCGGAAAAATCCATTTTTACAATTTTTGTTTCGACGATATTCGGAACGTTTTTATTTTTTTGGCAGAAATATATGTTCGCGCAGCCGGAATCAGTAACCGGTAAAAATTCAATCGTTTCATTAAAAATAAATTCTTTGCCGGTTAATACATTGTATCCTGCGTCAAATTTAAAATACCTTATATTTCCCGCCGCGTCGTTTCTGTTAGTAATGAAAAGAAGCGTCGAACCGTCTTTTGAAAAATACGGATCGCCGTTGTTCGAATTTGATTTTTCAGTTAATCTGACGTTTCTGAATCCCGAACCCTCTTTTTGCAGTCTGAGATAAATATTGTTGGACCCGTGCGCGTTTGAAACGAATGCGCATACTGAAGAACTGTCAATATCGTCCGGAGCGGCAAAAAAATATTCGTTATCCGGCGAACCGATAAAAAGTTCCGGACGAGCGATTTTCGCCGGCAATTGCGAAAATGCCGAAGCTAACATAGAAAAATAAACTACAAACGTTAAAATTAAATGCTTCATATTCAAATTTATATTATGAATCACAGAACCGTTTTAACGGCCTTCAAAATTATTTCAATATAAATCATAAGTCATCGGAATATGTTTTTTCATTTTTTTAAATCCGATGTTTTCATAAAATCCGGATGAACCCGGTTCTGCAATAAGCCCAATCCATCCGATTTTTTTGAGCTTTAAAAATTCAAGAATTTCAATTAATATTTTTTTTCCGATTCCTTGATTCCGGTATGGTTCCAAAACAGCCACGTCCTGAATATAAGCGTCGCTTGTTCCGTCTGATATTGCTCTGCCGATTCCAATTATTTTTTTTCCGGAAAAGGCGCAGGCAAAACAAAATGATTTTTTCACTATCATTTCTACTGATTTCTCATTGAAAATTTCGTCCGGTTTGACCCAGCCGGTTTCACGGTAAATTTCGCGGATTTCGGAAAAATTAAGATTATCTTTTGTTATGCTAATTTTTATTTTCTTCATAATATTTTTTTTAACGCTTCAGTATTGCAATCATCGCAATTATAAGGCGGATGGAGTCCTCCTTTTTCCGGATTGATTCCGGTTGCTTCCGAACAATTATCGGAAATAAACTCGTTGAATTTCGTACAATATCTGCATTTTTCTATATTTTGAATCTCCCTGATTTTTGCCGAAAGTTTCTGAATTTTAGAATTTTCCGGCGAATCCGACGCTGCGCCGTAAAGCATTATAGCGCCAATTATTATAAACAGAACAGCGGCGATTATTTTAATCAATTTCGGCGAAATAATCTTCGTTATAATATGTCCGAAAAAAACCCCGATAAAAGTGGTAAAAACAAGCGCCGAGGCGGCGGCAAAAAAAACAATCCATTTGAATTTCACGTTATCAGCGGTAAATGAAATCGTTGCAAGCTGCGTTTTATCTCCAAGCTCGGCTAAAAATATCGACGCGAACGTTACCGCGAAAAGTTTCCAATTCATTTATTATCTCTCCCTTTTTTATTTTAAAATTATTTCAATCAACGATTAAAATAAATTCTCCTTTCAAATTTTCAGATTTAGCTTTCGACATAATATCTTTTATCTTTCCGCGCAAAACCTTTTCATTCGCGGTCGTAAGTTCATAACACAAAACAACGTTTGCGGAGTTCGACAGATTGTAATAAATATTTTCGAGCAAATTCGCAAGTCTGTAAGGCGCGTCGATAAAAACTTTAACTTCTTTGATTTTTCTTAAACGGCAAAAAAATATTTTGCGTTCTTCTTTGTTTCTCGGAATTTTACTAAAAAAAATAAAATCGTCGATTTTAATTCCGGCGACTGATAAAGCCGCCGTTATGCTTGAAACTCCGGGAACGCAGACTACTTTAATTTTATTTTTATAACATTCATTTATTAATTCCGACCCCGGGTCGGATATTGCCGGCGTTCCGTGATCCGTGGTAAGAGCCGCAGTTTTTCCGGTTTTTAATTTTTGAATCAGATCGTCTGTCTTTTCCAGATAATTATGTTCGTTCAATTCTTCTATGGGCTTCCCTGAAATTTCGTATTGTTTCAGCAATTTATCCGCGAATTTATAGTCTTCGCCGATAATTATATCCGATGTTCTCAAGGCGTTTAACGCTCTCAGCGTTATATCTTCAGCGTTTCCTATGTGAACCGCGACAACGTAAAGCATAACTATTCTTAACTCCAATCAATGTTTTTAGATACAATCGTTACTTTTCAGCCGTTATCTTTTGTTTTTTAACCGTTTTAACGGTTTTCAAAAATATACCTGACAGAACATATTTTTAGCAAATTTTCAAAATTCTAATATAGTTTTCAGGTTAAAAATATTACGATTCATTCTGACCATATTATATTGATTTAATCAAATTTTACAAGAACATTTTCGCGAATCCGCGATTCAGGAGCGCAGTCAGAAATTGTTCCAATAATTTTTATATACTTTTCGTATATCATCCCAGTTGTTTATATGAAAAGTAAATATTAAGTTGAAGATTATTAAGATTGATTTATTCTTTCAATGCACTTTATAGCGGAGTTGTTTTTATCTTTTACTTCGAGCATTATATCAATATTTTTACGGTTCAACAATTTATAAAACTCGGAAAATTTTTCAACGTCTATAGTTTGAGAATGAGCTCCTTTTTTATTATTCGGGTCTTGCTGGGAATAATGTATTTTCTGAATTCCGTCTTTTTGACGGTTCCATGTTTTGCCGCATTTATTTATCCAATATAATTCTGATTTGGATTTGTCAAAATAATTGATTTCATTATGCAGGTTATCAAAAACCACCGGAGCTTTTATGATTTTGCCAATCGTCAAAACCTCATTGATGTTATAACATTTGTCGTCGTTTTCAACGACCATTCTTTTTCTGATATTTTCATCAAGCAAATAATAATTTTTTATAAATCTTTTGATAGCGTTTTTTTTATCGCCGTATATTCCGCCGATATGCATAATTATTTTATGAGAACCCGGAACTCCAAGACAATCCAATACTTTTGAATGATATCGCAAATCCTCAACCGCGTTTTTTACGGTATCCGAATTTGGAGAATTTAAAACCGTATATTGACCCGGATGCATAGAAACGCGCATTTTATAATCTAATATTTTTTTCCCTATGGTTTGAAATTTCGACTTGAATATTTTTTGCCAGGGAATTCGGTTGACGTGACTTGAACCGAATGGGATTAATCCCGAACTTATTCTGAATAAAAATATTTTATTTGCCGCGTTATAATCTATAATAGTTTCAAGCGCGTTAAGATTGTGTTCTATTAACTCGGCGAGTTTATCAGACGAAGCATTTTTTTTTATACAGGCTCTTTGATTTGCTCCTTCTACTCCGACTGCAATACAAGCGTATCCTATTCTCATAATATCAGACTTTTTTACCAACCGGAGCGATATAAACCGAGAATTCGTCTTTTCCGTCAACATTTAAAAATTCATCAATTAATTTCTGGTTATACGCCGCGATACCGCAGGTTCCGCAATCTATCGCCTCGCAAGCCAAATATAAATTTTGACAGACATGACCGGCGTCTATAGCAATTAATTTCGACGATGCGCTTGAATATCTCCACTCCATTCTGTAAGGAATTGTCGTCCATATAAAATATACCGCCGCGTTCCAATACTGCCTATTTAATGACTCTGTTAATTTTTCAACGTCGTTTTCTTTAAATGATTCGAGAAAATATAATTTATTTTCTATCGGAAGATACCTGTATAATCCTTTGGGAATGTTTTGAATTCTATCTGCGTAAAGATACGTTTCAAAAGTATGTCTGGCGCCCGCCGAAGGAACGGTTCTAAAAGAATATTTCGGGAAATGTTTTTTTATTCCTTGCGTAGCATACAATAAAAAAGAAATTTCTTCCAACGTTAAACTTTTATCCAAATATTTTCTGACGCTGACTCTGTCTAAAATGGCGGAAACTATTGATTTATCTTTTATTCTCCATTTTTCTTTAGGAATCAAATCGATAAAAGTTCCGTTTTTGTCATACTCTTTTTCCTGAGCCGGAACTTGAATATTTTTAGACTGGTCGGTTTGGCTGAAATCTATTTCATCCCAAACCGGCTTTAAAAAATCTCTCATAAAATTTATTATACCGGCAATTTTTTAATTAAGGGGCTTGCTGCCCCTTAAAAATCCCCGCTTTAAGCGGATGCCATTCATCCGCCGAGTAGAACTCGGCGGTTTTCTGGCATTTTCTATAAATGCTAATGGAGAATGCGGGCGAATTTCATAATACCGCAGACGCCTTGAGCTATTCGCAAGCCGTCTGCGGTATGAATTTAAACATTAAAAAAAATCAAATCAACAGCAACAATTATTCTTTGAAATCCTCAAATGATAAAGCTGATAATTTCTTGTAATACTTATAGCGTTCAAGCATATCCTTTTCAGCTTTAGGAAACAATTCTTTTGCTTTGTCTGGAAATAATTTCGCCAGCGAACTGTATCTTACTTCGCTCATTAAAAATTCCTGGAATTTTCCGTTCGGCTCTTTGCTGTCAAAAACAAACGGATTTTTTCCTTCTTTTTTCAATTGCGGATTGTAAATATACAAAGGCCAGTAACCGCATTCTACCGCGAGTTTTTCCTCGTTTATAGAATGAGTCATATTTATTCCGTGATTTATGCACGGCGCATAGCAAATTATTACCGAAGGTCCGTTATACGCTTCAGCTTCTTTTAAAACCTTGAGATAATGATTTTTATTTGCTCCGATAGAAACAGAAGCCACATAAACATATCCGTATGAAGCAAGCATTAATCCTAAATCTTTTTTACGCTGTTCTTTTCCGGACGCCGCAAATTT
>DAINAU010000099.1:0-16396 GCA_036733285.1 bacterium | reverse complement strand
GGACGGTTCTTATCTTGCCGAATTTTTATTAACCAAAGGTTATGAAATATACGGCGTTCAAAGACTATCAAGCACATTGAACCTTGACAGAATCCTGCATTTTAAAGAAAAGATAAAACTTATTCCCGGAGATTTGCTGGATCAGAGTTCGTTGATTAATATGATAAAAGAAGTTCAGCCGGACGAGATTTATAATTTAGGAGCGCAGAGTTTTGTTCCAACATCGTGGAATCAGCCGATACTAACCGGCGAAATAACGGCGCTTGGAGTAACCAGACTTCTTGAGGCTATTTTGCTTGTCAATCCGAAAATAAAATTTTATCAGGCGTCGTCAAGCGAGATGTTCGGCAAAGTTCAATCGACTCCTCAGACCGAAAAAACTTCTTTTTATCCGCGCAGCCCATACGGAGTCGCTAAAGTCTACGGTCATTGGATAACAATTAATTACAGAGAAAGTTATAATATGTTTTGCGTATCCGGCATTTTATTTAATCATGAATCGCCAAGACGAGGATTAGAATTTGTAACAAGAAAAATAACAAACGGCGTAGCTATGATAAAGCATAAATTGTCTCACGAACTAAGATTGGGAAATCTTGACGCTAAAAGAGACTGGGGTTTTGCCGGCGATTATGTGAAAGCGATGTGGCTGATGCTTCAACAAGATTCTCCGGACGATTATGTGATTTCAACGGGAACTTCGCACACGGTAAGAGAATTTTGCGAGCTTGCGTTTGGTCATGTGGGATTAGACTATAATAAATACGTTAAAATTGATGAAAAATATTTCAGACCGGCAGAGGTTCACGAATTGCTCGGCGATTGTTCTAAAGCAAAACAGAAATTAAAATGGTCGCCGGAAACTTCATTTGAAAAATTGATTCAAATGATGGTTGATTCTGATATGAGAATTATTGAAAGACTCAAAAAAGACGGCGAATAAAAAATATATCGGGAGTTGAAATAATATGAATTTAAAATTTTCCATAACATTTTCGGATATTCAAGATTTTTCTCAAGTATTCACCAATCTTGATTCTTCGGAAATAAAAAAGCTTGAGAAGTATCTGGTTCAGCAAAAATACCCGGCTAAAATTCCTATATGCACGGAAGGTCAGCCCGGCGACGGAATGTTTTTGGTAAATCAGGGTTCTGTAAAAGTAATGAAAAAAATACCCGGCGGTTCAAAACAAATTGGAAAACTCGATAAAGGCGACGTATTCGGGGAAATTTCATTTTTAACAAACAGCGCGTTTACGGCTACCGTATATAGCGAAACAGAATGCGAGGTTACTTGTCTTCCCCGCGAAAAATTCGAAGCGATAGAAAAAAAAGATATTAAACTCGCATACAAGATTGTTCTTGCGTTAACTAAAGTGCTGTCAGAAAAATTATTAACCGTTAATCAATTGTTGTAATTAATGAAGTTATCCGATTTTCCAACCGCGTCCTGCCGCATCAAAACGTCAACTTATCAGTTTCAAAAATTTAATATTTTTACGGCTTTAATTTTATTCTTTTTGTCCGGTTGCGGTAAAACATTGATTAAACCCGATATTTCAGAGATTCCCCGTTCAAAGATTGAAATCGTTAACGCTGAATACGACCCCGCCACAAAAATTTATAAAACTGAAATTGAAAATATCGTTATTTTAATAAGATACGCCGACATAGATTTTTTATCTGAAAAATTTTCTTATATAGTCGAAAACAATAAAACGTGGGATAAAAAGGAACTGTATTGCATTCCGTTTTATATGCTGCAACAAAACAATGAAAACGGAACCGGAGATAAAAATACAAATGAAAAAAAATATATATATAAAACCGCGTTGACTCCGTTTTATATCAGCGTGAAAAATAAAAATGACAATAAAATTCAGATAGATTTTGAAAAAAATGCCGTTTTAATCGACGATGATTTCAGGCAGTATCCGGCGTTAAGTTTCGCCGAATTGCAGAAATACAATCTTAATTACGCATACAGAGAAAAAAAAAACGCGGCAATAATTAAAAAAGTAATGACTCCGATATTTAAATATTCGGGAATAACAATGCTTACAGATATGGTATCGGCGACTCCCGCGTCAAAATTAAGTTTATTCAACGTGTCGATTGACGACGTCACGAAAACAGTTACAAAGGTCAGCAATATATACAATTATAATTATCAATATCCGTTTTCCGAAAACATAATGTTTAAAACAAAACAGATTTATCCGAACGTAGTTGAAAACGGTTTTCTCGTTTTTATGTTTTTACCTTCCGATTCCGAAAAATTTTATTTAATAATATCCGACATTATAACAAAATTTGACGAAGACGGTTCGCCGAAAAAATCAGTTTCAATTAAATTGGAGATAAATAAAAACAAATGAAACGATGGGTATTGAGCGGAATCCTAATCATAATCGCGGATTATGCGACAAAATTATATGTAAAACAAACCTTTTTATTAAACTCGTCTTTACGAGTAATAGGAGATTTTTTCAGAATAACCTACGTTCAGAACGAGGGAATAGCGTTTGGAATGTTTCAAGAACGCGGCGGCTGGTTCTTATTTTTAACGCCTGCCGCAATACTGATATTAAGCGCGATATATTACAAATCTCCGGTTAAAAGTTTTTTAACCAAATTAGCTTTTACGCTGATAATTTCAGGCGCGATCGGAAATTATATCGACAGAATTATCTACGGTTTCGTAGTTGATTTTTTTGATTTTGATTTTTTTGACATAATAATAAAACCTTTTACGATATCGGGTATTAATTTTTCCGGATATTATATGACGCGCTGGCCTGCGTTTAACATTGCGGATTCGGCGATTTCAACGGGCGTAACAATTTTATTTCTCGAATCTCTATTTTTAAGTTTTAAAAAAAAAGAAGTAAAAAATCAGGAACCAATCCCTAAAGGGGAAGATTGAAAAAAAACGCTAAAGCGCTGTAATTCATATAGGTTTCAAAGCGTTTAAAAAAATATTCTTGCCGTAAATGCGAGAAATTTATTGATAAGATACTAAAATTTAATTTTTGTTAACTAATTATTTATGCATCCCATACTATTTAAATTTGTATTGCCATTTGCTTTGCCGGTTATAGGAAACGAAATCACCATATATACTTACGGATTTTGTTCGGCTCTCGGTTTTTTATTCGGCTATCTTTTATTGATATACAGGTCAAAAAATTACGGGATCAATCCCGACTCCGCCGGCGACGTTTTGTTTTATTCCGCGATTATAGGAATAATCGGAGCAAGATTAAGTTATGTGACGGTTAATTGGAATTACTATTCGGAAAATCTGTCCGAAATTTATAAAATTTATAACGGCGGCATAATTTTTTACGGCGGCGCCGTAAGCGGACTTGCAGCCGGAGTAATAATCTGTCTAATAAAAAAACTGAACGCTTTTGTTATGCTTGATCTTGCGGCTCCCTCTTTAACGTTAGGTCATTTTTTTGGAAGAATCGGTTGCTTTATGTATGGCTGCTGTCATGGAAACGTATGCGATAATAATCATTTTTTCTGCGCCGTTTTTCCCAAAGGTTCGCCCGCTTACCTGAAACAAGTTAATAACGGAATAATCAGCGGCTATTCCGAATGCGCGCTGCCCGTTATTGCCACTCAGGTTATAGAATCTGTTTTTTTACTTATGTTAACAGTTTTCCTACTTTTTTACGATAAAAAAATCAAAAGATTCAAGGGAGAACTTTTTGCATTATATTTGTTGATTTATTCAATATTCAGATTTACAATAGAATTTTTTAGAGGCGATTACGAGAAAGAGTTTATTTTTTTCAATTCGCTTACTTTTTCGCAACTGATAAGTTTAGGGCTTTTTATTATTGCTCTCGCAATACTTATAAATAGAGGTAAAACAAGGCAATGAGCATTGGAACAAAACTTAAAGCTTTGAGATTCAGCATAGATATTTCGGAGGAAGAGCTCGCTCAATCCGTTGGGGTTACGGAAGAGAAAATTAAATTTTGGGAAAAAGATTTAAGCAGACCGAATAATACGGCGCTGTCGAAAATAGCGGAATTTTTTAAAATAGATATGGACTTTTTTTTCGAAGAAGACAATCCAAAAGAAAAGCATTGCGAACATAAAGAAAAAGACTCTGATATAAAACCGGATATTCGCGAAAAAGATTTTTTTCATATAAAAAAAGAAGAAAAATCTGAAATGAATTTTCTCAAATCCGACGACAAATCAATCGTAGAAACAGCCAACGACGATAAGATAAAAAATTTCAAACAAAAAATCGAAGCGAAAAGAAAATCAACCGTTGCCGCCGTTTCTAAAATTCAAGAACCGACCGTAACCGAAAGCGATTCGGTTCATATTGAAATATTAAACGAATTAAAAACTTTAAACGAAAAATTAGATAATTTGCTTAACGCAATAAAAAACAAACCTGAATTAACTAATATCCGGAAAATCGAATCCACTTACAGTATGGATAACGCAAATAAATTATTGAAGGATGGATGGGTTCTGCTTGAACTTTTTAAAGACGAAAAAGGAATTTTAGGATACAGGTTGGGGAGAACAGATTAAAATTGGATTATAACAAAATAATAGAAAAGCTCGGAATAACAAACGCCGACGAAAAAAAATTAATAGAAAAAAAATGCGATGAAACTCCCGAAGCTCAGTTGTCATTTTTTGAAGAGATCGTTTCGATTCACAGAAACACGTATAATTATTATATAACCGACGATTTGGAATCGGTCTACGAATATTGGCCTGAACCTTCGCCGGAATGCGATTGTCCGGTATGTTCCGAATTGATTTCAGGAAAAAAAGAACTAATAAAACAAATCAAACAAAATATTTTTGAAAAGAAAAAAATCGATTTCAACAAAAAAATCGGGGTTTTTCTCAATAATTTAGATTTTCAAAATTTAGCCGAAAACGACTTTGACGAAAAAATAGAAGCAAAACTGAAAAGAGAATTACGACGCATAATGCGGGCTCCTTACGATTTGTCGCAATTGCAAATAAAAAATAAAGCCGTCATCAAATACTGGGGCGACGAATGCGAGCAGCTTATTGATTTATACAGGAAAGTAAGAAATAATATTTTAGTGAAAAGATTGATTGTTCTAAACGAAAACAATCCCAAACAGATTGACGAAGATTACGCGGAACTTGGCAAAAAAGCCGATAAAAATCCGTTTATGCCGGTTGAAAAAGTTATAACCTCGTTTCACAGGAAATATAAAAATATAGCCGCGGCTAATCTGACAAAAAAAAGTAAAACCACTAATGAAATCAAAGAGCGCGAAATAAGCAAACTCATAAATCAATCTATCAATATTCACACTTACCATGATTTTTTCGTATTAGCCCGCAGGATGAAACGCAGAATAACTTTTTTTATGGGAGAAACCTGCAGCGGTAAAACTTACCTTGCTCACAATATACTTGCAAAAGCTAAAACCGGAATATACCTAGCTCCGCTTCGCCTACTGGCGCTTGAAGGGCAGGAAGAACAGCGTAAACGCGGAGTTCTATGTTCGTTTCTGACCGGCGAAGAACAGGATTTCGTTGAAGGAGCGACGCATTTATCCTCAACGATTGAAATGATTAATTTAAACAACGAGGTCGACGCCGCAGTAATAGATGAAATTCAAATGATAGGCGACGCTCAACGCGGCTGGGCCTGGTCTCAAGCACTGCTCGGCGTTCCCGCCAAACATATAATATTGACGGGAAGTCCAAACGCGTTGTCGCTTGTAAAAAGAATCGCCGATTTGCTGGGAGAACCTCTTAAGGTAGTCGAGCTTAAAAGATTAACAGAATTAAAAGTTGAAAAATCCCCGGTTGAATATTACGAGCTTCAAAAAAAAGATTGCATAGTCGCCTTTTCAAGAAGAGAGGTTCTGCAAATAAAATTCGATATTGAAAAAAGAGGATTTAAGGTTTCAGTTATTTACGGAGGGCTCCCGCCTGAAGTAAGACGCGAAGAATCAAGAAGATTCAATTCCGAAGAAACCGATATTCTTGTCGCGACAGACGCAATAGCGATGGGATTAAATCTGCCTATAAGAAGAGTAATATTTTTTACTACCGTAAAAGTATTCAATAGAAAAATTTATCCTTTGTCCATTTCGGAAATAAGACAAATCGGAGGCAGAGCCGGCAGATATGGAAGAGAGGAAACCGGATATGTTACGGCATTCAATTCAAAAGATTTGCAGAATATAAAAAACGCTTTCAGCGCTAAAATTCCGGTTGTAGAACTGGGAAATATTATTCCCACATTCGAGCATATAAGAATTATTTCTGAAATTACCGGAGAAAAAGAAATCGGCGTTATCTTAAAACATTTCCAAAAGTATGTAATAATTGACAGCGATATGTTTTGTTTATCAGATTTAAATGAAATTTTATATAAAACCCAGTATCTTAAAAAAATAAAAAATCTTGAAATAGCGTTTCCGCTTTCGGTCGCGCCCGTTGATATTAAAGACAAATTCGGCATGGAGTTTTATAAAAATTTTGTGGATATGATTCGTGAAAACCTTGTGATTCCCGCGCCGACTATGGCGGATTTGGGAACCAGAAATTTCAAGGAAATAAGCGCTCTAAAAGAATTGGAAAGTTTTATTAAAGTTTGCAATTTGTTTAACTGGCTGCATTTCAGATTTCCGGATAACTGCAAAGATATCGAGACCTGTTCTTTTGAAAAATCAAAAGCCGTAGATATAGTTATTGAAACGTTAAATTCCGAACAACTTATAAAAAAATGTTCGACCTGCGGCAGACCTTTGCCGCTTGATTTTGCATTCACTATATGCAACGGCTGCTACAACCGAAGATACACAAAAAAATTCTACGGCGGGAAATTTTTCAAACGCGGCGGCAAAAAACATTAAATTTATCCAAAATAAATGTCTGATTTATTAAAAAAATTCTTTAAATGGATACATCCGGATTTATCAGGAATTGACGACGAATTAAAATCCCAATTCGAAGAGCAGTCAATTATCGGAATAAAATTATTAGCCGCGATATTATTCTCGGCTGCGGCAATATCCGCAATTATTTTATTGACTATTCCCACTCATGAAAAAATCGGTTTTTCCATAAGCAGAAAATTTTTTTTAATTTCAATAGTTCTTTTTATATCCCTTTTTTTCCCTTTTAAAAAAAAGATTTCAAGACCTCTTATTTTATTGACAATGTTTTTTTTAGTGGCGGATAATCTTGTTTTACAGATGATTCTTTTTTCAATAAAAAAAACGCAACTGGGTTTGTTCATATCCGCTTTATGTTTTCTCGCGTTCACTTTTTTTCCGTTCAGAGCCTGGGTCGCGGCGGTATTTGGTTTGTTCGGGATAACAGTAATTGTGATTTCATGTTATTTTTTAGATATACAAATAAATCCTTATCACAATACTCAAGTATTCTGGATGATTCTTCAAATTTCAGGACTGAGCGTTATGACCGTTTTTTTTCGAAGCGCGATTTTCAATCTTCATTTGAAAATATACGATTCCAAGAGTAGAATTAATTCTATGAGCGAAGATTTAGAAGATATAAAAAATATATTATCTCATTCGGAAGATTCATACAGAGAATACAAGTCTTCATTCAGATACGATTATATGCAGGAAAAACCTAATATCAATCTTGAATTGCCGGTAATAAAATCAATCGCGGCTTTTTTAAACTGCGACGGCGGTTCTTTAATTATTGGCGTAGACGATAAAAAAAACATACTCGGACTTGAAAAAGATTATCAAACTCTTAAAAAAAAAGATTCCGACGGATTTCAGCTCGCTGTGATTCAAGCGGTATCCGAAAAAATTTCCGTCGAGGTTTGTAGAAATATAAGATTTTCTTTTTTTAAAACGGACGATAAAGAGATTTGTATCATCAGAGTCAAACCGTTTCATCAGCCGGCATATGTCGAGTTAAAAAATGAAACTTTATTTTTTATAAGAACCGGAAACTCAACGCAAAGTCTTGACACGAGAGCCGCAGTCGAATATATAAAACAACGCTGGAAACATAACAATTAAGGCGTAGTATAGTATAATATTTCAATCGCTCAAAAAAGATTCTCGTTTTTTAATTAATCAATTTCAATAATTCTTCCTGTAAAACTAAAACTGCGGATTAGCTTTGATTATTCCGTTTTTAAAGCTATTACAGGATCGAGTTTTGACGCTTTTAACGCAGGTTGAAATCCGGCTAACAAACTTATCGCTATTGACGCGAAAAATAATATCAGTAATCCGTAATAATCGATTCCATACAATGATTCGGGAAGTTTTTCAGCGCCTTCTTTGTTTAAATAATAAAGAATAAATTTGCTTAACGAAAAAGCTATTAATTGTCCGAACATTATTCCTAAAACCGAGCTTAACATTCCTAAAATTCCCGCTTCTGTCAAATATATTTTCAGTATATCGATTTTTGTCGCTCCTATTGCTCTGAATACCCCTATTTCTCTACGGCTGTCGTTGACAACTCTCCCTATAGTTCCCCAGATAAACATTCCTGAAAAGAACAAAACTATTCCCGATACTGAGTATAAAATAATTTTTACCAATTTGAGTTGATCTTTAATTCGTTTGAATTTTTCTTCTTTCATTTTTTCCCTGCAGTCTGCGGTAATTTTGAATTTTTTTAAATATTCGCAATATTCTAACGCTTTGTTTTTTTCAGTTAAAACTTCATAATTGGACATTTCATTATACGCCCATGTATATGAATAAAGATCGTCAAGCGCATTATCGTTTAAAGCCGCAAGTCTGTTCCTTGTTCTAATCCAATCGCCGCATTTTTTTAAAATTTCCAACGGTATAATATTTCCTGAATTCATTGGAATTGAGCCGATTATAACTCCTTTTAAATTCAATGTCTGATTTAAAATATTCATATCGTATTTATACCGGTATCTGTCAATTATCCATTTTGTCGATTCCTTCCAGCCGTTTTCATCAATAGGAATTCGCGTAAAAAAGCCGCTCGTATCCCTTGTATAAATCGCAAAATACAATTCGTTTTTAATAATATCGCCGGCTATGATATTGACTTTTTTTCCTAAAAATTTTGAGTAATCTGTTATTTTTTCTATAGTATTCGAATCCGGATAATAAATGCTCTGAACTAAATTTTCATTTATTATAACTGGTATTAGATTAGCGTTGGTTATATATTTTTCATAATTTTTTCCGGCATAATGTCTTATAAAAGTATCGGGATAACCGCAAAAATCTGAAGCAAAATAACTCCATGATAATAACGAATCAATAACTAAAGACGAATACGACGTTACCGGTTTGATAATATCTTTGTAATATTTATGGTTTTTTATAATCTTTAAATGTTCGTCTGTTATGTAATGTTCTATCAACGAATCTTCAGTCTTATTTATGTCCGGTTTTTCGCCGAATTCTTTTTCAGGAAGATTGTATCCTTTTATAATAACAGTGTCCGGCGGCGGCAGCGGAAAATAATCGAGGATATCTTGATTCACAACGCCTTTAATTAATCCTATGCCGGCGGATATTATAATAATTCCGAGCGCGGAAATGACAAGCGTAAAAAACACTCTCAATTTCCGGATTTTCAATTTTTTCAAAGCAAGGATGAATAGGTCAGATCTTTTTATCATATAAATTTTTTTCCGCGTTTATTCTGCCGTTTGACAGGTTTATTACGTTATCCGCATATTCTTTAAAAATATAATCGTGCGTAACTATTATCACTGTTACTTTAAATCTTATATTAATTTCCCTAAGCGAATTAATTATTTTAATAGAATTTTCCCTGTCAACATTTCCAGTAGGTTCATCGGCAAGTAAAATAGAAGAATTATTTACAAGCGCCCGAGCTATGGCTACGCGCTGCATCTCGCCGCCGGACATTTGAGCCGGTCTGTGGTTCAATCGTTTATCCATTCCAAATTCGCACAAAAGATTTTCCGCTCTTTTTTTCCTTTCCTTTTCAGGAATGCCTGAAAAAATTAGCGGCATTTCAACGTTTTCAAGAGCCGTATATGATTGCTGCAAATTAAAATTTTGAAATATGAATCCTATATTCTTGTTTCTGAATCCTGATAATTCTCGGTCGTTTAATTTGGAAATATCTATTCCGTTCACGATTACGCGACCTTTATCCGGAGTTTGAAGCCCTCCTATTATCTGCATTAAAGTGGATTTGCCGGAACCGGACGGTCCCATTATTATTAAAAAACTTCCGTCGGGTATTGATAAACTGATATTATCAACTGCAATAATTTTTTCTCCGCCTAAAATAAATATTTTGGTTAAATCCTTTATTTCTATCATTGAAAAATATAACTTTCCACTTTGAAATTATTAAACATATCGAATATTCTGAACGCTATATTTCCAGAATATAATTTCTTTGGAATAATAAATTTTTCGGTTTTTGAATCGAAAATTCCATCCGCCGGTTCAATAGCTTTCCAATCGCCTCCGTTCGCTGAAATCTCGCAATTCTTGATAATATTAAACTTATCAGTCGTATTTATTTCCAGCGTTTCGCCCTCGGATTTAACGTCAATATCTGGCGGCGTATTGTCCACAAGTATATCTTCGTATATCATATGATCGTTTAAAACCGAATTGGGATTGTCTAATATATCGCTTGCTTCGACTTTAATCTTATAATAACCGTCCGGAAAAAATAATGTGTTCCAGAAATATTCGCGGTTTTCATATATTTCGTCTAATTTAATTTTAATCCAATCGTTGTTTTCAAATTTATAAAAAATCGAATATGAAAGACGGTCCGCATTCGGGTCGTCGACGTTCCAAAATATTTTATAATTTGCGGCTTTTTCTATTCTCGAATCGGTTGGAATCGGTTGATTTTTATCGCTACTCATTTTTGTTAATCGGTTCTGCAATTCCTCCAGACTTTTTACGGTTTTTAATCCTTCTTGTATTAAACCGGTTTTATTGCCCGAATCATTTTCTTGTTTGCCGTCAGAATTCGTTTCATTTGTTGAAACGCGGTTAACCGCTAATGATTTGAATTTCGGTTTCAAATTAATTTGAGAGAATGGGATAACGATTTTTTTTATTATCGTTCCGGGTTTTAAAAAAATAATTTTATATTGCAGAAACCGCGATTCAAAACCGTTAAGATCATTTTTCCATTTTGTCCATAATGCGTCCGGCTTATAATTGTTGCCGGCTCTAAAAAGAATCTTGTAATTTCCTTCCGATTCAACAATCGGTTTTCCGAATTTGGATATATTATCAAAATCTATTGTTTCAGAAATATAAACTGATTCGCTGTTTTTTATCATGTTTTTCGCAGTATAAAATTTAACCGGGTTTCCGGTTGCGAATAAATTGTCGTTTGAATCGTCCGCAATATTTATAATCTGCACCGGTCCTGAAACGGTTCTAAAAAGCGAAATATATTGATTATTATTATATAATAACAATTCGGGATCCATTGAAGGCGCGATGAAAATTCCGTCGTCGGTTACGGCAAAATCATTTATTCCCTGATTTTCGATTTCGCATATAAGTTGTTTTGATTTGGCAATGCTGTAAATTGCGCTTTTTAAATAAATTTCTGGGGGTTTTTGGGTTTCAAATTTTTCAAATGAAAAATTAGATAATCCGGCTCCAAATTGCGACATAATTTCATTTGTTAATCTCTGAAGCGAAGCCGCATTATCGTTTAAACCGGATTGAACCGGCTCGTTTTTTATTGATTCCGCATTCTTTAAATAATTAACAGCCGCGTATATTTTGGAGTTGACAATAATTTTTTTTATCTCGCAACAAGGAAAATTTTCAACTACAATCGTTCCGGTTTCAGGATTATCAAATGGAATTGAATAAAGTAAACCCGAACCCGAACCGCCCGCCAATAATCTGTTTTTATAAATAGCCATCGTCAATACGTCGCGGTCTTTGCTTTTATAAAAAGGCGTTATTACGCCGGTATCGGAAATCTTAAAAATTGTTCCGCCTGGTCCTGCGGCGGCATAATAATAATCTTTATATTTCAATATATCGTAAATATAAGTCGCAGGCGCCTGACATAATAATTTTGAAGGGTAAACAAATATTTTTCCGTCCGGCATAGACGCGTATAATAATTTTTTTTTAGATTTATCATAAAATAATTTTGAGATTGCTTTAACGTCTCTCGAGAATTGCATCGAATCAATGATTTCAAAACTATCCCCGCTTTTTTTTAGTCTGAAAATTCCCGACGGCGAAGAGGTTCCAAAATACGAAATATCCTCGGCGTTTGCAATATCCCATATTTCTTTGATGTTGAGCATATCGGTTTTTATTTCCGAAACCTGTTTTCCGGTTGCGATATTCCCTGAGGAAGTTAAAACGGTTCCGACGCATTCTCCATTTTCAAAATCTCTTTTCTTTTCAAATGTTTTATATTTTGTTCCGCCGAAACCTTCTGGATGTAAAAAACTTAAAACCATAATGACTGTCATACAAAACGTCAATATGAATTTGCGGGCGGCGGATTCTGTTTGAATTATAGAAATGCAATTTTTTTTGTTGAATTTCACAAATGTTTCGTCTCCTTTTTATTTTTATTATTAAAAATACCGCCGGTAATTATTTTAAAACGATTACTTAAAAAAATCTTTTCTTTTCAAAATTACCGAACACATTCCGTTTATCATTATTTCCTGCTGATGTTTTGAATATAATAATTCAGGAATTTTTATAACGCCTTCCGATTCTGAAAATAATCTTTCGTTTAAAGCTCCGGCGCTTTCAGAAATTATTCCGCAGGCGTCTATAAACTTTGAATAACCGGTTTTATAAAACACTACGATATCGCTTGATGAAAAATTTTGTTTTAAATTTTCAAGATGCGATTGGAAATCAATAGGAATATTTTTATAGACCGGAACGTTTTTTCCCGAACAACAATATAATATAATCTCTTTGTCGGATTTTATATTTTCGTCAATATAAATCAGAACCGAAACATACGAGTCCGGTTTTGAAAAATGATTTAATTTTATCGTCAACGCTATAGTTTCGCCGGCTGACGCTTCTCTTTTTGAAGGAACCGCTTCAACAATATTATATTTCAAATTTTCATTAATGATATTGCAGTCATATTCAACTTCATCAATTTTAACATCTTCAAAACCGTTATTCAACAATTTTGAAATCAAAATGATTCCGTCGGAATAATCCGGAAATCCGCCAAATTCGCTGTAATCCGTCGAATTATATTCTAAATATTTGTTGTCATTAAATTTAATTTTGAAATGTTGAATATAAGATAATTTTGGGCCGATTGCATTAATGGATATTTGACCCGAATAATTTATCGATGAGTTCAATAAATAAGGCGTTAAAAATTTATTGGATGCAATATTGAGATTAAACTCTTTTTTTTCTTTTGATTTTGGAAGCAGGTATGATATTCTGGTTTTAATAGTATGCGCGGTAATTTTCGGGTCTACAACTATAAGCGAGTTTCTGTCTTGAACAAGCGAACCTTCAGTTTTTATAGGCGAACCTATTTTCCATGAAGCCAAATAACTTTTCATAACAGTATGAATTCCGGCAGTTGCGGCTGGAAAACTTGTTTTTCCAAGTCCCAAAAAAGGATGTCCGAAGGCAAGTATTTTTCCTGAATCGGAAATAGCCGTAATTGTTCCTATTGCCGATATATCCCAATCGCCGGTTATTAATTGGAGAGCTATCGCTGCGCCGGGTTTATACGCTGCCGGAATATTCCACTCGCCCGCTCCGGAAAACTCCACGGGTATGAAATTTGTTTTTGAAAAAAACGAACTGTCGTTTGCTAAAAATTTTTCGGACGCTCCGCGCATCATTAAAGGAATTTTTATTAATGAAAGATTTTTTTGCCCGTCATTCAAATTGACCGCGTCAGGATATTCGGTATAATCAACGGGGTTTTCGCATTCTTCAAGCATATACGAAATCGGAGTAACCAATCCGAGCGGTTCCATACTGAACGACCACGCGTATGCGATAGCGCCTATTAGTTTTTTGTTTATATATACGGGAGAACCGCTCATACCTGCGATTATTTTTGATTTTTCCAATTCGCATCCGCCGCATTTTACAAGAATCAAATCTCTTTGAGGCGCTTCGTTTTTTAAAACTGAAACCACTTCAACATTGAATTTTTCCGGCTCAACCCCTTTGAATACGGATAATCCATATCCTTTCATTCCCGCTTTTATTTCAGATACCGGAAGAGTTTCGAAAGAAAAAATGTTTTCAGGCAAGACTATGGCGTATATTATAAAAATACTCAAAAAGAAAAAATTGAATTTTATAAGAATGCCGTTTGAATTTCTCATAAAAATTTTCAGAAAACTTATATAACAAAATAAACCGTTTTAATAGTTTTAACCAATCTTTCGCAAAACAAAAACTAACGTCTTTATAATCAAGAGAGACTGTAAATTATTTTGTGTAAAATCATTTTACTGAATTCCTAAGCCGAATTTCATCGGAAAAGGATAACCGTATAATTGCTCATAATCCTTTTCCGGAAATTCGGCTTAATATAATATTCGAAAATCGTTTCACGATTTCCTCAACTTTTTAAAAGTTGAAGATTAAAAAAAAGCGTTAAGACACTGTAATTTATATAGGTTTCAAAACGCTTTAAAAATATTCTTGCCGTAAATGCAAGAAATTTATTGATAAGATACTAACCTATCTTTGAAGATAATAGATAATTGTGAAAAAGTCAATGCCCAATTTTGAATTCCCTCACATTTGAGAGCAGTCAGAAATTATTCCAATAAATTTAATAAACTTTTCGTATGTCATTTAATTTATTTATGTGAAAAGTAAATTTGGCTTGCGCAAATAACTCCTAATCCGAATTTCATCGGAAAAGGGTTGCATCAAAAAGTTGATAAGATAAATAAGCTTCGCATTCGCAGAAGTTTTTCCCTTATAAAATCAATGTTCTGAAAAACCTCATCGCGTTTTGGAAAGAGCGGTCGTATTTTCCCGACCAAATAAAAAAATTACATTTGCAGCATTATGCGAAAACCGTAATTTTTTCCAGTATATGCCGGATTCGAGCCAATATAATAATATAAAGCGCAATTATTTTCGTTTGAAAGAAAATCGCCGCCTTTCATTATTCTGAAAGAACCCCAAATCAAATTTGCGCACCATTCGCGAGCATTGCCGGACATATCGAATATTCCGCGGCTATTCGGTTTCAATTCGCCGACCGGATGAATGACAGAGTTTGAATTATTGTTATACCAGCTGACTTCGCTAATATTATTGCCGCCTGAATAAGTATAAGATAGACCGCAAACCGCAGCGCCCATCCATTCGCTAACATCAGGCAATTTGAATTTTAATCCTGTAATGCTATTAAGTTTTGTAATGAAATTATTGCAATCATCCCATTTCACATTGTTAACCGGCAGATTGTCCGAGATAGTATACGACGGATTATAACCCATTATTTCTTTATATTGCGCCTGCGTGATTTCGTATTTACTTACATAATATTTTAAAGTTCCAGTCTCCGCGGAAATCATTTCCAGAGCTACCAATGGACAAATTTGAATAGAAAAATATTTGCTGGTTGCAGAATAAATATTCGCGTTATTGGTTGTTAGATTCTTACTCGTAACTTTTACAGCCGAATTTGTTTTTATACTATTGTTAGAATAACATATTATTTGATTTGAATTCCATTTATTAATAGCCAATTTCGTATCTCCGTCCAGTTTGACATAAGTTCCCGTATCTTTAAATTCGCCAAAATCATAACCGTCAATTACAATCAAATCGGATTGTTTGTAATATACCGCAGATTTTATTTGAGGCGCCGCAAATAAATTTTCTCCAAGTGCAAAAAAAAATATTAAAATAATCAAATACAATATTTTTAACATATTTTTTCCCCCCCCCGCATATCATCAAATAAGTTGTTTTATTGCTATATCAATAGTAACAAATAAATTATTAAGGTTCAAAAATGATTTCCCCTTTTTTAATTTTTATTATAGGATACTAAACCTACAGTTGTGATTTTTTAACCCAAACATTGCAATGGGTTTAAAAAAAATGTAATGTTTGATTTTAGGATAAACCCTAAGGAAAACGGCGGACGCCGCCTCCTTAAGGTTAGGGAAAAGGATAGGAAAAGGGAAATAATTATCTTAATTCGAAAAATAGGGAAATTTTCCGAATTGATTCCAAAAAATCTAAAATCTTCAAATTCAGATTAAGCGGTTTAATTGAATAATTGCAGAATTTGTTTTGCAATTAGACGTTTTTTTGTATCGAAATTTTATCTGTAAAATTTACCCGTAACCTGATTGTATATTGAATCTGCAAGTCCGAAGTTTGAATTCTTGACTAATGCCGAAGAATACTCGTCGTGC
>DAINAU010000098.1:4071-16470 GCA_036733285.1 bacterium | reverse complement strand
AAAATTTTATAAAAAGAAACAACTCTAAAAATCAGGGAAATAAAGACAAAAATCCGCGTTACTATAAAATATATTTATACCTTTTTGAAATTTCCAAACAAATATCCTTTAACTCTTTATCAACTTTATCTGAAAATATTACTCGTCTATATTTTGCGGGACAGACTAAATGATATAACAATACGGATACATTATGTTGTTTGTGTATATATTTACTCACATTTATATTATATCATATTTAGTATTTAGCTCTGTTTCTTTATTATTTTTAACTTGACATTGAGAATTTTATAAAATATATTGTAGAATAAAAATCAGGAGTTTGCCGTTTTTATAAAAATCAAACATATTTGTTTAAAAACGCTTAATTTCCATTTTTCAACAATAATTTTAAAATTTATTTAATTGAAGATATGCGCGATATTAAAATTAATGTTCTGATAGTCGAGGACGACGAATCTCTGAACAATCTGATTAGAATTCACCTCGAAAAAATGAATTGCAACGCAGATATGGTTTCCACTGCGGAAAAAGCGATTCAACTGATAACCAATCAATACTACGATTTATTTTTAATAGATATAAATCTCAAAGGCATAGTCAACGGTTTAAAACTTCTCGATTATATAAAAAACGAGCTTAACCTTGAAAGCGAGGTTATTATAATTACGGGCAACGCAAATGTGCAAACCGCCGTCGAAGCCATAAAAAAAGGCGCATATGATTTATTTGAAAAACCTTTTTCGTTTTCAAAACTTAACGAAGCCCTTGATAAAGTTCTTCATCAAAAAATAATTAAGCGGATTCCGTTAAACGTTCTCGGAATCTACAAATACGCATATCCCGAACAATTAAATAAAAACTACGTAATATTAACGGTTGACGACGAAGAAGATATTCAAAACCTGATAACGCTAATGCTTAAAGAATCAAATTATGAAGTTATAACAGCTTCTTCTTCAGCCGAAGCGCAAAAAATAATAGCTCATACAAGACCCGATTTAATTATTCTCGACATTATGATGCCGGGCGAGGACGGGTATTCATTCGGAGCAAAACTCAAATCGAACGAACAATATTTCGACATACCGGTTTTAATGCTAAGCGCCAAGGGCTCGGACGCGGATATAAAAAAAGGAATAGACCTGTGCGCCGACGATTACATTTCCAAACCGTTCAATCAAACTATTCTATTGTCAAAAATCAAGGCATTGCTCCGCTTAAAGAATCTCATCGACGAAATGAAAGTCTACAGCAATTCGCTAATTCAAAAAATTGAAAAACAGGATTTGTTAAGAAAGTATCTTTCAAAAGAAACTCTATTCTTCACGCAGCTCAATAAATCGCTTTATCTTAATGAAAAATCATCTTTGATAAAACAACTGCTTCCGGACATACTTGAGATAGATATGTTTTCGATTTTTTTAATTGACGGCGATTATCTCAAAATATTTTCTCATAACCATCAGGAAATATGCTCTGAAATTTCGTTTGATTCGATAAAAGATTCTCCTATGTTCAAAGCGATTTCAAATCAAAATCCGGAATTGATAGAGGATTTTCGCTCGACAAGTTTTTATAAAGGCAAAACAAGAGAAAAATACAAAAAAAAATCGAGCATAATTTTTCCTTTGATTATTCATAACCGCTGCATAGGCGTAATAAATTTAAACAATAGAAAAGTCGGCGAGTTTGATATGCAGTTTTTAGAACGCGCCACAAGATTGATTGAGCACATCGCCAATTCAATTGAAAACTGTCTTCTTTTTCAAAAAATGGAACAGATGGCTATTATAGACGAATTGACTAAAACATACAACCGCCGCCACTTTTTTTATCTGCTATCAAATGAAATAAAAAAATTTTTAAGATACAAGCATAAATTCTGCGTTTTAATGATAGACATAGACAATTTCAAGAAATTCAACGATTCGCACGGACATATAAACGGCGACAGAATTCTAAAAAAATTCGCCGACGTCATCAGAGACAATATACGGGACGTGGATTTTTTTGCGAGATACGGAGGCGAAGAATTCATTATACTTTTCCCCGAAACTCTCCTCGAAACGTCCATTATGATAGCGGAACGAATCCGCAGAGCTATTGAAAAAGACTGTTTTATTTATATCGACCAAAAACAAATTGGAATAACGATAAGCGGCGGTCTTGCCGAATACAAAATAGATTTTACCGAAGAAGAAATTCTTAACGAGGCGGATAATTATTTGTATTACGCCAAACGAAATGGAAAAAATCAAATTATTCATATGATAGAGGTTTAATAATGAAGTTAAAAAAATTATCGGTTTTATGCGCTGCATGCGCTTTTTGTTTATCCGTTTTTTTCTTCGCCGGACGTTTAAACGCCGCCGAAAAAATTAAAACCAACATATCGGGTTTTGTCGACGTCGGTTATTATTCGCCGGAAAACTCGGATAAATCTTTTATTATCGACAACGCTGGACTATCTTTTGGAGGGGAAAAATCCGAATTATCAGCCCTTATCGAAATAAATTACAAAGATTCCGAAGACACATATTTTTTCGACGATATGCTGTATCTGAATAAAATAGCCATAACGGTTACTCAAAAAAACGGCGGCGCTATAATCGGAAAATTTCCGAATCTAAGTCTTCCCCGTCAATCCGACGTCTGGTCGAGAAAAACTCTTTCTTCCAATATCATAGATATTTCCATTAACAAACACAATCCTGTGGGTTTGCAGTATTACATTAATGCCGACAAGATTAATTTCAGCATCGCTTATTTAAACGGTTTTGGTTTTACCGCGGCGCCGGTTTTTCCTAACTCAAATCCTGAACTTCCGACTTTATGTCAAAATCAGGATTACAAAAAAAACGGAAAAAATGATATTTTCGCGTCGCTCGCTTTTAAATCCGGCTCCGGCTTTTACTTGAAAACAGGCGCAATGTTCAGTTCTCTTTCAAAAAAAGATTTGGCGGAATTAAACGCGCTTTCCGCTCTCGCTATGACTGAAGACAAAAAAAAAATGTGGTATTTTTCCCTTGAACAATCCTCAAATCAAATGTATTTCAGCGGAACTTATTATCAGTATAAATTCTCGGAAATAAAAAATAATATAATTGATTTAATATTATCATATAAATTAAATAATTCATTAATTTTAAGCGGCTCATTCAGTCAAATTAATTATAATGACGTTAATACGGTTTCGATTGTTTTAACCGACAGAAAACAATATACCGCTTCGCTCGCATATGAAACAGGGAATCTTCTCATAGGTTATGAATACGTCGTCAATAAAGAAAATCTGCCGGATAATTCGACGGTTTCAAGCGCGAACGATATTCATTCTATGAAAGCGATATATAAATTCTAAAAAAATATTATGAAACATTTATTGTCTAAAGATTTTTTTATTAATCTGAATAAACTCGGTTCGAGCAAATTTTATTTTATCGGAATACTCGGAAGCGGAATGTCCGCTCTTGCCGGCTTTTTAAGATTAAAAGGCGCTCGCGCGGAAGGTTCCGACAGAAATTATTCTACGTTCCAAAAAAATGAAACCGCTCTTTATCTTGAATCTATCGGTTGCGTTATTCATAATCAAAACGAGTCTCATATAACTCCGGTTGCCGATTATGCCGTAGTTTCAACCGCTATTGAACCGGATAATCCGGACGTAAAAAAATCTATTGAATACAATATTCCTATTATTCACAGAGCGGATTTATTAGCGTATCTCGTCAACAATAATGCCGGAGTAGCTATTGCCGGAACGTCCGGAAAATCAACCACTGCCGGCATAACCGGATTTTTATTAAAAAAATGCGGATTGCCGGTAAATATAATAACCGGCGCCGCGATAAAAAATATAGAAGAAAATAAGGAACCCCTCAACTGTATTGCCGGAGATTCCGGAATTTTCGTCGTTGAGACCGATGAAAGCGACGGAAGCATCGTCAAATTCAAACCTGCGGTTTCCGCTCTTACCAACATCTCGAAAGACCATAAAACCATTGAAGAATTACTTCCGCTTTTTCAGGAATTTATCAATAATACAAAAGAAAAAGTTTTTATAAATAAAGACGATAAATTATCAATGCGTCTTAATTTTAAAAATATTAACGCGGTATTCATAGGTTCAAACGATAAATGCGATTATGCAATATCGGATTTGAAAGAATCTAAAGACGGAACCGAATTCAAACTTAACGGAAAATCATTTGAAATAAATATCCCCGGAATTTATAACGTTTATAATTCGGCGTTTGCAATCGCCGTCGCGGAACATTTCGGAATTCAATATGACAAAATCAGAGAAGCTCTAAAAAAATTCGAGGGAGTCGCTGACCGCTTTGATTTTGTGAGAAAACAAAATCCGTTAATAGCGTTCGATTACGCGCATAACCCGGCTAAAATAAACTCGCTTTTACAGTTTGTTATAAAATTTTACGGCAAAACTTTATTTATTTATCAGCCGCACGGATTTCAACCGACTTTCTTTTTGAAAAACGAATTATCCGCTGTTTTTGAAAACTATTTTATTGGCGGCAATAAAATTATTTTGAAACCCATTTTTTACGCAGGCGGCTCCGCCGATAAAAAAATTTCTTCTGAAGAAATCGTTAAAGAACTTAAATCCAAAGAAATTAACGCCGAGTTTGCGCCCGACGACAGCTTTATAATAGATTACATCTCGCATAATAAAAATCTTTTCGACGCGATAATTATCGCGGGAGCCCGGGATAAAAATCTTAAATCATTATGCGAAAAAATAAATAGTTTGTTCTAATCGTTATGATTCTAAACATGCTAATCCGTATAACGTTTGTTTTATTCTTAATATTCGCGGGTTTGGTTTCTTGTTCCGAAACAGGGACAAAAAACGGAAAACTGAACGAATATTTATCCGCGGTCAAAATCGAAAATCTTTCAGAAAATCAAAAAATAGAACTTTTAAAAATAACCGTTAAAACGGAAAACTATTCGAGATTGGCAGAAATTCTTTATAGATTAGATTTAAAAAGTTTTAATGAACTCGACGAAAACTCTTTTAAAAAAATAGTTTCGCATCTGATTGATTTAAAAAAAATCAGATTAGCGGAATCTATCGTCAATTCGGCGGATATACGAAATTCTTTAAAACCTAAAATCGCTATAGCCGAATTAAAAATCGCAAACCTCGATTTTTATAATTTCGAGAAATATTTGAAAAACTGCGGCGATTTACCGGTTTCCGAAATATCATATTTAATAGACAAATATTTAATTTTTTTTAACAAATCGGAAAACAAAAAAAACTTAAAAAAATTTTCGAAAATAATATTAAACTTTCTCGTTGAAAACGGCGAACGCGAATATGCCCTCAACGCCGCAAAAAAAATATTAACCGTTATACAGGACGACGCGGCGGCTCTTCTCGTAATATTGAAATTCGGCGACGATAATAAAAAAATACTCGGCGATTCCGAATTGAAAATTAAAAACGGCTCGCCGGATCTTCGTTCTTTGATGATTTGCGGTTTAAACGAATTTCAAAAAAATAATTTAGATAAATCATTGATATATTTTAATCAAGCTCTTAAAACTTATCCTTATAATTCAGACGTGAAAAACATTATGTCCGAAATTTATTTTCTATCGGCGCAGGAAAAAATCGGTCAAAATTCAAATCCTGTAAATATTGCCGAACTGGTTTTAAAATCGGTAATGCTCGACCCTGACAACGTAAACGCTCTTTTATCCTTGACAAAAATCTATTACAATTCCGGAATGAGCGGCGAATACGTTAAATTCGCCGAACGTCTTTTTTATAATAATTATTCAGACGCAAACGAATATCAAAAATATGTTTCAGCTTTATTGAAGCTAAAAAAAACCGAGTCCGCTTTAATGTTCATAAAAAACCGCGAGTCCGCTTTTTTATCGGACGCCGGTTTATTTAATCTTTACCTCCATGCGCTTGAAGCCGCTGGTTCAAGATCAAAAGCTTTGTCATTAATCAAATTCAAACAATTAAATTCTACCGCTAATAAATCCGAATACGCCGCTCTGACTCTTCTTTATTATAAATATCTTCCCGCCTCGGAATTTAACGACAGAATAAAAATATTAGAAGAAATAATATTCGAGAGCGGAGACGCAATTTCAATCTCGGAACGTTCAAAATTAGCCGAAGAGCTATCTGAATTATATTATTTGACTAACAATCAAAATGAATTGCTGAAACTGTTTCTCCGCATTCCGGACGCAAATTACAATCCGGTTTATCTTTCAAATTCGATTCTGAAAATATCAGATAAAGAAATTATCAATAATTTATTGACTCGAATAAAATCCGATAAAATCAAAATTGATATTACCGCTTATTTGAATCTTTTAAAAAAATCCGGAGCTTTTTCAGAAATTACCGATTTTTTAAAAGACAGGATTAAACAAACTTCGAGACAGGATATTATACTTTTTTATACCGGAGCATTAATAAATTTAAACCGCATTCAAGAAGCGATTCCTTATTTAAAAAAAATTCTTCTTATTAACAAAAAGAATACGGACGCTCTTTTTCAAATGGGAATCGTCTATGAAAAAACCGGCGATTTATCCGCGGCTTTCAAATATTACAATGAAGTAAAAAAAATCAATCCTGATTTCGCGGACATTGATTTGCATATAATCCTTCTTGATTGGAATAAGGAAAAATACGAATACGTTATCGACAGATTACGGGCAATGTACGTATCCGATAAATCGAACGAAATCCTTACCGGCAAACTGATTGAATGTTTAATAGAATACGCGGTTATAAAGGATTTGCAAAATGATGCTCAATCGGCGCTAAATTATTTCAATCAGGCTTACCGTCTCGAACCTTCAAATCCTAAACTTCTCGTTAATATGGCTGAATTCTATTTAAAAAAAAAGAATTACGATCAATCGCTTGTTTATTATGAAGAATATCTTAAACGCTCTCAAAATGAAGAAATTATGCTGACTGCTGCCGATATTTATAAAATAACCGGCGACTATAAAAAAATGAGAGAGCTGCTTATTGAAATTTTAACCATAAATCCGGAAAACGAAAAAGCCAGAAATAAAATCATTGAAAACGGTTATGACGATATTTTGATTGAACAGGATACGCGAATCCGCCGATCAAATAAAATTCTCGCCGACAATAAATTTCAACCCGACGTTATCGTCCAAAACCAAGCTGACCTAAAAAATAAAATCAACGAAACATTGAATCTTATTAGTTTAAAGCCGCGGTTTTACGAGGGTTATCTCAGACTCGGATTATATTATCTTCAATTGAGAGATTACGTAAAATCCATTGAAAACCTCGAAAAATATCACAAATTATTCAATTCAAAAGAATCTCTTTATTATCTCGCGGCGGCTCTTTCAAAAACAAACAGAAATCTTGAATCTTTAAATTATTTTAAAGAACTTTTCGCAAAGCATCCTCAATGGGAAAAATCTTATAAAGGTTTGATTAATTCCTATTTGTCGAATTATATGATTCAGGAATTGCTTGAATTTCTCGCAGAATTGTCAAAAAAAGATTATTTCAAAAACAATCCCGAATACTTTAGTTCGGTTTTTCACGATATCTCATTATATTATTGCAAAACCAACAATTTCCAGACCGCTCTCGAAATCATTTCAAAATCCGAAGCTATGTTTAAATCGATTTCAAACACCCGGTTTTTGAAAGCCAAAATTTTTTATATTCAAAACAGATTGCAGGAATGTTTTGATTCGCTCCAAAATATTTCTTTCATAGATAAAAACGATTACTTGCTTTATAATTATATGATTGCCGATTATTATATACATAAAAAAGATTTTGATAAAGCCGGCGATATCTACGGAATAATTCTAAAAATGAATCCGAGCAGTAAAGTTGCCGGATTTAATCTTGATTTGATTTCCGGATTTAACGGTTCTACCTCAAAAACCGCGCCTGACGGCGAATTGAAAACTAATTATGAAATATACAAATATTTCACCGAAAACGATTACTCGAAAATTATTTTAACGAATCCGGTTTCCGATTACGTAAAATATTATCAGGCGCTCGCTTTATATAAAACCGGAAATTCAAAAAAATCTCTTGAATTGTTCGAGCAAATAAATAAATCGAAACTTCCGGTCCAATCCGAGTTTTATTATCATTACGCTCTGATTTTAAATAAAAATTATTTATTCGAAAAAAGTTCCGATATTATAAAAAATAACGTATCGAATTTTAAAGGCGCGACCAAATACGAAGCTCTGCTTCTTCTTGCGGAAAATTATTTAAAACTTAACAACGGAGCGGCGGCTCTCAATCTTTTAAATAATTCCGGTTTCCCACCTGAATTTGAAAATGCGGTTTTAAATTTTAAAGGAGTAGCGAATTTCAATTTGCGACAATATGAAGCGGCAGCCGGCTGTTTTGAAAACTGCCTTGGCGGTTCTCACGATAACGAAGTTTTGTTTAATCTTGCCGCAACATATAAAGAATTGGGATATTTGGAAAAAGCGCTGGAAATATGTTCGGAGTTAAACTCAAAAAATTATGCCGATATTCATAAAACTCTAACTCTTTCCGGAATCATATATTACGAGCTCGGCAATCTCGAAGAAGCGGAAACCAGATTAAAAAAATCTTTGGAAAAAAAACCGGACCAGTCCCAGGCTCGAAAACTTATTTCAGTAATTCAATTTAAAAAACATTAAATCAATTAAAGGAAAAAATTATGATAAAAAGTATGACAGGCTTCGCAAAAACAAATAAATCCGTTTCATTCGGAAATATAGATTTAACAATCAAAACAGTTAACAACAAAAATTGCGAGGTTTCTGTAAAACTTCCAAAATTATTATTCCCCTATGAGAACGAAATCATCAGCGCGGCAAAACAAAAACTGCAGCGCGGAAAAATTTGTATTTTCATCGAACTGACCGAATCGGAAAATAAAAAAATAACAATTAATAAAATCGCGTTAAAACAATGTCTTGCCGAAATTAATTCATTGAAAAAAGAAATCCCCGATTTGAATTTGTCCTGCGCCGATTTTTATTCTTTGTTGCGGCTTCCCGAAATGATTGAAATCCAAAACAACGATATAACTCCGGAAAACTTTAAAACTGAAGTTTTGGACATACTTTTTGAAACGCTCGAAAAACTCAATATTATGCGAACCGGCGAAGGCGCGAATCTTTTGCCCTCAATTCTCTCTTATATCGCAGAAATTAAAAATCAGATAATCGTCATCAAAAATGAAATTCCGGTTTCAATTAATTCTTATAAAACAAAATTAGAAAAAATAATCGGAGATATCGCAAATAGTTCAATCGAAGATAAAGAAAAAAAAATTATGAATGAACTCGGATTATACGCCGACAAAATCGATATTACCGAAGAAATCGAAAGACTGTCGAGCCATTTAATGGAATGTGAAAAATTATTAACCGCAGAAGATTTTATTCCCGTAGGCAGAACTCTTGAATTCATCGTTCAGGAACTAAATCGCGAAATTAATACCGCAAGCGTCAAATCCGGCAGTTTTGCGATTTCTCAATCAGTAATAGTCATAAAAAATCTCATTGATAAAATAAAAGAACAATCAATGAATTTAGTATGATTTTTTTATTTATTGCATTATAAAAATATTATTGATATTTAAGAAAAAATATTTTCAAGAAGTTTTAAAAACATTGTGGTTTATTTTTTAAATATATTCAAGAAATGTTTTTAAGTTTTTCTTAAAAACCAAAATCGACAAGTAAAATAAAAGTCCGATAAGAATAGCGTATTTTAACGAATTCATATCATCATTTAACGAGTGTTCTATTTTCCAGCGAATCGCCCGCCTTCCGCAATTTTAAAACATTTTTTTCGGAAACGGCTCGCCGTAAGTATTTATTACGTCGATTTTTTCAAGCATACCTTTTCTTGCGGCAAAAACTCCAAGTCGAATATATTCAAAATTTTCTTTATGATGCGCGTCAGGCGAGAGCATTATTTTCACATTCATTTTTTTCGCGTATTCAAGATTTCTCCAGTCAATATCCATTCTATACGGATTGCAATTTAATTCTATCATTTTATTTTCGCCTGAAGCGGTCTTTATTATTTCTTTAATATCTATCTCGTATCCTTCTCTTGACAGCAGCAGCCGTCCGGTCGGATGCCCGAGCGCCGCGCAATAATTATTTTTCAAAGCCGAACAAATTCGACGGGTCATTTCTGATTTCGTCATTTTAAAACCGGAATGAACCGAAGCTATGACAAAATCAAGTTTTTTTAAAACCGAATCGTCATAGTCCAGCGAACCGTCGCTTAAAATATCGCTTTCTATTCCCGAATAAAAATAGAAATCCCTATGTTCCTTATTAAATTCGTTTATAAAATCCCTTTGCCGTAATAAAAAATCATCTGATAATCCTCTCGCGTAAAAAGCGGATTTGCTATGGTCGCTGATTCCCGCGTAAATATAACCGCTTTGTTTCAATATGCCGTATATTTGTTCTATCGTCAATGTTCCGTCGCTTGCAGACGTGTGTATATGAAAAATTCCTTTAATATCGTTTTCAGATATTAAAACCGGAATTTTATTTTCAAACGCAAGATTAATCGCGTTTCCGTTTTCTCTTAATTCGGGTTCAATATACTGCATTCCAAATACATCTTCATAAAGTTCGCGTTCCGAAGACGAACTGATTTTCAGATTGTTTTTAAAGATTACGGAGTTGGAGATTTTAATTCCGGATTTTTCTAAAGCTCCATTTAACGCGGCAATATGCTTGTTTGAACCGGTAAAAAAAATCAATCCGCCGTAAAATTCAATTTCATCTAAAAATTTTATTTCGCAAATAATTCCGGATAAAAATCTAAATCTGATTAATGAATCGTTTGAAGAAATAATTTCTTTAACCGATTCGATTTTTATAATATAATCCGCGATTTCTTTGATTCTGTCCGATACGGCGAGCATCTCTATTTTTTCAGCTATTTCAATTCTGCGTCTGACGCTTCCGACAATTTCGATTTTTTTGAAAAAACCTGTTTTTTCAAGCGAAATTCTCAAATCTTCAGATTGTTTCCATGCGGTTATAAATAAATATTTGCCGGAGTAAGATTCAACTTTTAAAATATTTTCGATTAAATTTTTTTGAAACTTTTCTCCAAATCCTTTTATTTTCGACAGCAAGTTTTCATTATGCGCTTTTTTTAAATCTTCTATAGATTTAACGCTCAATTCATCATATAATGATTTTATGCGCCTCGGTCCTAATCCTGATATTTTAAATAAATCGAATAACGTTTCCGGAAATTTTTTTTTTAGTTCAATAATCTGTTTTGATTCGCCTGAAATGATTATTTCTTCAATAACCGAATAAATGCCTTTTCCGATACCCTTAAAATTTTTCAACTCGCCGGATTTATAACTTTTCAATATGTCCGTTTCAATTTTTTCTAAAGAAAAAATCGCATTTTCATACGCCCTGATTTTAAACTTGTCTTCTCCCGCAAGAATTTTCAAGTCTAATAATTCGCTTAGTTTTTTGATAATTAAATCTTTCATTTTGATTAATTTAATATTGTAATTGAAAAAATTTTTTCAGTATTTTCTTTAATACAAATATATAACAAGAAATAAAAAAAACAGCTAATAAAAAAATTATGACGCCGATTAATAAGATAAATACTATTTCAGAAAATGATGAAGAATACGCGGTTTCATTATGATCGGCAATTATGCAACCATGGTTCAAAAAAAAATTAAGCGTTATTATGCTAATGATAATAAAATAAATTCTTTTCAGATACTCCGCAAATATTTCAGAATAATCTAAATATCCCGATATTGAAGTCAATATATCTGAAAACAATATTGTTAAAATACAGAATTCTAACAATACGCATAATATCCAGATAATTGCGTTCTGAAAATCAAACAGGGAAAAAATGTAGAACATTTGGTGAATGCCAAAAAATAAAACTATTAACATACAGGTATTATAAAAAAGTCTAAACTGAAAACGCTTATTCTTGCGAATATTTTTATAAATAAGAATTATGAGATTGAGAAAACTGTAAAAACATAACATAAGAAAAGTCACAATTATTATTCTATCAAAAATTATAGTTGAATTTTTAAAAATATCTAAATTGAAAAAAATCATACTTAAATTAATATTTTTATCATATAAAATCATATTAATAAATATGCTTAAATATAAATACAATAATTCGATAAGCAAAAAAACAGCAATACCAAAATATAAAATTTTCAAAGCGGTATTAACGGCATTTACTTTCATTACTTTTTTTGTCTCGAATCCAAAAAGCAGGATGTGTTTTTCATATTATTAACCATAAAAGTATGCGTTTTAAATATATACTCAGGGTTATCAAATTTT
>DAINAU010000098.1:0-3971 GCA_036733285.1 bacterium | reverse complement strand
AATTTTAATTTTTTCGCTATAATTATTTGCCGAAAAAGTTTTACTTTTTTCATAGTTTTTTTCTGAAATAAATTTTGAATCAAACTCTTCAATATTTTTTAAACGTTGACCGTTTTTTCCGATTATAATCTCAATAGTAACAAAAGCCGCTGTTTCTTTTGGAAAAAAACGAATATCTGTAACTGAAATCTTTTTAAAGACCGAATTTGGATCGACAGAAGAATCGGAAAATATATCCTTTTTTATTGAAGCCAATACTATATTATCTTTGTTATCTTCGAAAACATTGATAAAACGTTCGGCTTCGGATTTTAGTATTAATTTTTTTTTATCGCCGGCTTTAGATTTATAAAAAATAACGCTCAGAAAGGATGCAAAAATAATAAAAATCATCAAAGCAATAACTTTCTTCATAAAATTATTCCTTTTTAAAAAATTTTTATCGTTACGTTAAGGCGCAGTTTTTTTTAACCGATAAACGGTTTACTTTAATTGTTTTTTTTTATTTTCAGTTCGTAAAACATTTGCAATTTAAATATCAATAAATTAAACATATCGATAAAATCGTCAAGTAAAGAATATATAATGGGAATAATGAATAATGTTAAAACTGTTGAAGAAATCAATCCGAATATCACAGCTACGGCGCATCCCTGATATAGCTCCGAACCTTCTCCTTGAGACAGCGCAAGGGGTATCATTCCGAGAATAGTAGTTATCGTAGTTATCGCTATAGGTCTCAGTCTTCTTTTTCCAGCTTCAAGTATAGCGTCGCTTCTCGCTATTCCTCTAAATCTCAGTATGTTTAAATAATCTATCAAGATTATTCCGTTATTCACAACGGTTCCGCAGAGCATTATTATTCCGATTAAAGCAGATATGTCAAGCTGCAGATTCATTATTCTCAAACCGAACACAACTCCAATCAGCACCAGCGGAACCGAAAACATTATTATTACCGGCTGAATAAAAGATTCAAATTGAGAAGCCATAATTATGTATATTAAAACAACTGAAAAAATCAGAGCTATTCCAAGCTGCCTGAAAGATTCTTTAGTATTTTTTGCCGAACCATACCAATAAAACGAAATGTCTTTATCCTTATATTTAGGAAGTATGTTTTTATCAATGTCGTCGAGAATTTTTCCCGCGGCTGTTTTTGAATTAAGCATAGATTCTATTGTATTTACATTGTTCAAATTAGTTCTATTTAATTCATTATACTGTCTTGTCTCATAAACATTTACAAAATCTCCAAGCCGCTTTATTGAACCGGAATCAGTTAAAACCGGATATTTTGAAAACATATTTTCATCAAAATTCTTCTGTTTTTTTCCTTCTACTATAATATCTATTTTTTTATCGTTTTTATTAAAAGTTCCGGCTTTTGTTCCGTTCAAAACAGTGAACGCATAATCTGAAACATACTTTGCGGATAATCCGTTTTCAGAAATTATCCTTCGGTTAACCGCCGCTGAAATTTCTCTGGAATAATTTGAACCGCGAATCTGCGTTAAAATTATCCCTTCCTTATTTTCAAGATATTTTTTTATTTCTTCCGAATTTAAATCAATACTTTTTTTATCGTCGGAACCAAGACTAAACTCGATTTTTTTATTATCAACGTTTATCTTAGAAACCTTTGAAACGAATAATTTTCCTTTATCGAACAAATCCGAATAATTTTCCAAAAAAACAAGATAATCTGAAATTTCACTAACCGAAACGCCGTCTTTCATCTTAATATATATTTCAGATTTTGCCGGCGACACGGAAGTCGCGATTATTTCGATATTCTTTTTCTTAACGTCGTTCTCGATTTTTTTTGTTATATTATCGGTTTCTTCGATTCCGATATCCGGTTCAAGTTCAAGATTAATCTTAAACTCTTTTATATTTCCGTCCGGCAGAAAGATTCTATCCGGCATTTTTTTCAAACTTGCCGCGCAAACCGCCACAACAAACGCGACAATCGCGAATTTATAAAACATATTAAGCAATATTTTTGTTTCAAATTTTACGCCGATTGCGATTTTTAAAAGAAAAATATATAAGCGTAAAAAACAGTTTCCTGTTTTTACGATTAATTCGTCTATGTATTTAAACAGAACCGGAGGTTGTTTATTATATTCGTTTTTAAACAAATAACAAGACGCCATAGGAACCAGCAAAAGAGCCGTGAACAATGAAAAAACAAGCGAATAAATTACCGATAACGATAAATCGGTAAAAAGCTTGCTCGCTATTCCGGTCAGAAAAAGTATTGGAAAAAAAACCGCTATTGAAGTGAGATTTGAACTTAAAACGCTTATCGCAACTTCCTCGCTTCCCGTTACGGAGGCTTCTTTCGACGGTCTTCCCTCTTTCAAATGTCTGTAAATATTTTCAAGTATTACCACCGAACTGTCGAGCATCATTCCAATGCCAAGCGCAAGTCCGGCTAACGATAAAATATTTCTTGTTACATTTGAAAAATATAACAGTCCAAAAGTGGAAATCAACGCTATCGGTATGGTTAAAGAAATAATTAAAGTGGATTTGAACGACCTTAAAAAAATAAATAAAACAATGACTACAAGTATAATTCCGGATTTTATGTTTCCTGAAACGACTTCTTGAGATGCGTTTATATAAACCGAATCGTCTTTTGAAATATTTATTTTTAATTGTTTTTGTTTCAAAGCGAACTCATTTATAACCGGTCTGATTTTATTAATAACGTCAAGCGTATTGCCGTCGTTTGTTTTCTTAATAATAACGGCAACCGACGATATTCCGTTGACTCTTGATATATTATCGTTTTCTTTATACGTTAAAACAGTATTAGCGACCGCCGATATTTTTATATTGTTTTTTATTACTATATTCCTTATATCGTCTAATTCTAAAATGTTTCCAGTCATACTGATTGAATTTGAAGTTTGACCTATCCGGATATTTCCTATCTGAATTTTCTTATGCCATAAATTGATTTTTTCTATTATTTCAGGAGCCGTTATTTTCATTGAAGTCATACGGACAGGATCGCAAACAACTTTTACGCATTCCTCGTTGCCTCCGATAATTTCAACTTTCCCGACTCCTTCAATGCGTTCAATCAAAGGTTTCAAGGATTTATCAGCTATGTCTTTGATAATATTAATATCCGCTTCCCCGTATAAATCAAAACGAAAAATTGGTTGAGCCGAAGAACTTATTCTGTGAAGCGAGGGTTTTTCAGCTTCATCGGGAAGCGAAACCGAGTTTATTTTTTCTCTTATTTCAAGCGCAGCAATATCAATATCGGTATTCCAGTCAAATTCAACCGTAATCGCGCTTTTATTTTTTTCCGAGGTTGAACGCAAAGTCTCAACCCCTGAAACCGTATTTAATACTTCTTCCAGAGGTTTGGTCACTTTGTTCAGAACGTCGATTGGAGACGCGTTCGGATAAGGAGTTAATACTATAATAGTAGGAACGTCGATATTAGGAGTAAGACCGACGGAAAGTTTCGCCGCGCATATAAGACCTGCCAGCAAACAAAATAATAGAATCATTATAGTGGCGACAGGTCTGTCAACGGCAAACTTTACTATTTTCATCCGGTTTGTTATTCTGAAAATTTAGTTTTTGTCATTTTTTTTACCAAATGTTTTTCAAGTCTGATATAATTCGGCAATCCGTTTAGATACGGAGGATAATCTTCTCCGGTAATAAGAGGTTCGCAATAAATTTTAAAATCTTCAGTTACGTGCATTCCATCTTCGCTTATAAATTCGTCCGGTAGAAATTTTTCGCTGTTCGCTATGTTTTCAAGTTCCGTATATCCTGTGGTCCATTGATACGGATCATTGCTTTCTCTTGTTATCGTAACCATTTTTCCGTTCAAATCCTGTCCCGCTATTTCAACGGCTTTTTTTCCGCACGCAACGGCTTGTGCAACGTCAACCTGCGACGCGATATGCCTTCCTGAACGCTGGCAGTAATCCAGC
>DAINAU010000097.1:0-16475 GCA_036733285.1 bacterium | reverse complement strand
AGATGCAACTAAAGCAAAGTTTTATCAAATTCAAGAACATACGATGACCACTGTTTCGCATATTCCGAATATTGAACCTGTAAGCGGTCAGGGAATAATGCGCCAGCCTACTGTTATTTATGGCAATAATACTATAACAGCAGTTTTAAAAACAATTAATCTGGGGTCGGGAACTCCTTTAAAACTTATATATTCGACTGATAATTGGATTACTCAAAATTCAATAACTCTGACAGCTTCTTATATTTCAGGCAATGAAAAATATTATCAGGCGATAATTCCTGCGTTGAATAAAATATGTTCCGTGAAATATTATTTTGAAATTGAAAGTTCTATAAAAAATTATATTTATGGAACAGATGATTTAAGTTATTCAACCACAAATCAGAATACGGCAAAAACAAACGCGTTCAGTTTTAATATATTAAATTCTATTCCTTCCGTTCCGACTATAATATTAACTCCTGAATTGCCTAAAAATTCCGATAAACTCAGCGCCTCGGGATACGGTTCTATAGACGGCGACAGCGATTTGCTGTCATATATTTTTGAATGGCATAAAAACAATGTTTTAACATTTACGGAAACGGATTCGGTTTCTCCGTATAATTCTGAAATAGCTTCTGATTCAACTAATGAAAACGAAATATGGTATTGCAAACTTACTGTAAAAGACAGCAATTCAGGATATTCAAACGCGGTTGCGAGCCGTGTTGTTAAAATTACGGACAGATGGAAAGTTCAATCTCCTTCCACCGTAAATTCAGCGGTTTTAACTGATTCCGAATGGATATGGCTTGATAAATCAAACGACGAAAGAACAATAACGTCTCAGTCCTCGAATTACGATATAAATGAAATCAGATTAAAACTCGACGTTTCAAATTTATATTTCAGAATGTCGTTGAGAGACGTAACCAACAATAATTATCCGAATATTGCTATATGCTTTGATACTGATTTGATTTCAGGAAGCGGAAATTCGATTATAGGCGACGATGGAAGAACTAATATCGGAAATAAATACGGTAATTATAAACCGTCTTGGGAAAAACAATTAATTATACATAATTATTTATACGATTCGCCGGTTATAGAATGGACAGACGGAACTAATTGGGGAATAATGAACGCTTCCGAATTATCGATTGACACAGTATCAAACGTAGTCGAACTTGCAATTGACAGAAATTTATTGGGATTAGGAAATGCCGGTTCATTTATAATTTCGATAGCTGTGTTTAAAAATCAGCTTGGACTTGCGTCTGAAATAAATTCAACAGTAGATTTAGCGGGATATGACGCTATTGATAATATCGCAATATCAGGGCTGGGAAATAATAATAATGATAAAAACAACAATTATACCGCAGCTCAAGAAGATTTGGAAGACGGATCAAATGATTTCTGGATTAAAATTTCGTATGGCGCGGCGGGTTTTGCTGCAAATAATGCTCCTGCGATTCCTTCGCCGGTTTCGCCGCAGCCGGATTCCGTAGTTCAGATTTTTAATTCTTTGGAATTTAAATGGAATGTCGCAACCGATGTTGATCCTAACGATAGTATCGCTTCCTATATGTTTGAACTTGCTACGGATACGTCTTTTTCCGGCAGTTCGGTTTTATATAGAGTTAATCTTCAATCCGACAGCTTAACTTATATTTTATCTGAAAGTTTGAATTCTCTAACTAATTATTATTACAGAATAAGAAGCAGGGACAGCCGCGGAGTTTTATCGGATTCAAATGTAATTCATTTTCAAACTGCAGGCGTGCCGGTATTAACCGTAAGCCAGCCGCGCGATATTAATAATGTTGATAACTACAGCAGGTCGCAGGGAAATCAAGCCGTTGAAAAAAATATAAATTTTTCTTGGGCGCCTGCGTTTCATTCTGCCGGCTGGGTTATTAAAGATTACGTTATACAGATTTCAACTAATCAAGATTTTAATACTGCGAGTATTTTAATAACAGATACAATTTACGGAAATAATTCCGGTTGCACAACCTACTATACTATAAAAATTTCTGATTATTCAAAAATATCGCGAGGCAAAACATTTTACGCCAGAATAAAAGCCGGAGATACGGCAGCTCTTCAAAATTGGAGCGAATGGAGTTCGCCGTCTGACGGAATTTATTTGACTTTAAAACGAATTGACGGAAATATTCTCGATTGGTCTTCGGATACTGCGGGAGTTTGGGGGAATAATAAATCTTATTATATAGGAGATACTTATTACGAAGCTGTATGGTCTGACAGCGTTAACGATCAGCGGACTGACAAATCTCCGCAATATCAATTTCTTGATATTAAACATTTTCATATTTCGGCTGATAAATATAATATGTATTTTAAATTAAAGGTTGCGGCATTATCGTCGGATCATCAGTTGTATTTACAGATACCGATTTCTTTAAACGATAATTCGTCAAACAGATATTTTGTAGGAACCAACGTAACCGCTGAAGATGTTTTAACATCGCAGGCTGCAGCTTGGAATTATATGGCTGTCGCGGTTACTAACAGCGACAACGGATACGTGAAAGTTTTAAACACTGAATATTCTCAAATAGGTCTGGGAGTTTTAAAGAAAAACGTTTCAGATAATTCAATAGAATTTGCTGTTCCGCTTGAATATTTAGGCGGAATAAATACGATTACATCAAATTCAGTTAAATTTACTCCCGCATTATTCTGGGGAAATAATGACGCTGTGGGTCAATGGAATCCCGGAACTCCGAACGCGGTTGACAGTATTGACAACAATCCTCTATGCTGGTGGGAAGTCGGCAATCAGGTAATTGAATATTATTTAAATGTTTCTTTTGATTCGAATAATTTTGTCGCATCAATAACAGGCGAAACTACTCCCTATACTTCCAATCCTCCTTCGGGTTCAGGGTATCCGCCTTTTTCAGCGAGAAGCTATATTTTTTATAATGTGTTTGTGGATAGGTTCTGGGACGGTTATGCTAATAATAAACCTATGGACAGCAGTATGACCGGCGGAGACTTTGACGGATTAATACAGAAACTTCAATATTTTAACGAGCATGCGATAACAGGACTTTATATGAGTCCGATATTTGATTTCGGCGGCGGAGCATGGGGTTACAATCAGCATGATTTATATAAAGTTCAGGGAAGTTTTGTCAGAGAAAACTGGAACAAATTCAAGGGCTGGGACGATTTTGTAAGACTGGCTAAAGAAGCGAGAAGAAGAAATATAAGAATCGGAGTCGATTGGGTTCCGGGACAAATTTACGGAAACGAATCATCAGGCGGCACAATTCAAAAAAATCCGAAAATGCATTTTGGCGATAGATTCGGCGGCAGAAGAATTCTTCAATATCTCGCGAATGTCCGGCAATTTTACGTTGACCACGCTCACCATTTGTGGGGGTTAGGCGCGAATTTCTTTAGAGTGGATAATCCTAAATTTTATCCCGATCCGCTTGTTCAGGGATTGCCGTTTTTTGTTTATACGAGAAATTATTGCGATAAGTTTGCTCCGGATTTATATACGTTCGGAGAAGTTCCGGGAGACGCCGGAGAATGCGCGGCGTTTTGCGCCGATGGAACCCGCCTTCACGGAATGCTTGATTTTCCGTTTGCGTATCCGACAAAGTCATGGGCTGCCGGCGGAAGTTCTACAACTTTTAAATCCACGCTCGAAGGTCTCGCCGCGACTTACGGAAAAGCTTTAATGACGGGATTTTATAATAATCACGACAATAGCAGAACGTATCACGATATAGGCGGCGACTGGACAGGCGCTTATTATAAATCCGATTACGCTCCCGGAAATATGCAGACCTTGATGCTTTTGCTTGCCGCTCACGTAGGACCTCCGGTAATTTTTTACGGAGACGAAAGAGTAATGTCCGGAGGTAAGGAAGTTACTTATCCGGGATTTGAACATACCGGAAGCACCGGAGAAATGGGCGTTACCCGTCAATTTCCATGGTGGGAATACGACTGGTATAAACATAAAAATAATCCCGGCGCAACCGGCGCTATTGACGGAACTGTGAAAATGGCTATGATGGCTCGCGAAATTATGTGGTGGATGCATTACGATAATTCTTCAAGAGCTTTATATGATAATGACGGAGCTCTGATATATTCAAGGTTTGGCGACGGCAGAGAGGTTATTTGCATAATAAATAATTCCGACGGGGATAAATGGGTTCACGGCGTTCCGCATCAGGGCACGTATTACAGAGATTGGTTTACATTGGACGAATATACTCCGGGAACCGGAAATTTTGATGTTCTTGTTCCTTCGAATTATGCGAGATTTTTGGTTAAAGACGGTTTTACGCTTGGAACCTTATCTGTGAATATTAAAGACCAAAGCGGAAATATTATTGAAAACGCAATTGTATCCGTAGGAAATAAAAGTTGCTGGACAAGGTCAAGCGGTTCAAACGGCAATTGCATTATTGACAGGATTTATATTGAGGGTTGGGAAGGATATCACGAATATAATGTAAAAGTATTTAAACAAGGATATAAAATATATAATGTTGTCTGGAAATTTTATCCATGGCAGACGGTTTCCGGAGATATAATACTTGAACCTGACGACGGCATACCTCCTTCGGCTCCGACCGGATTGAGAGGAATAGCCAGAGGTAAAGGATGCGATTTATACTGGACAGCAAATACGGAATCAGATTTTGAATCTTATTATATTTACAGGTCAACATCGCCTGCGGCTCCAAATAAATCGGATTATACAATTGAAACATTGAATCCGACTTATATGGACAGTAATTTGGACGACGGGTTAGAGTTGGGTAAAACTTATTATTACTGGGTCCGCGCAAGGGATATAAACAATAATGTCAGCGAACCGTCTAATATGATTACTGTAATTCCTCATAAAGTTAAAGTAACTTTTCAAGTCGATATGAGTTCATCTGGTCTTGCGAATATTGAAAATATCTATATAAAATCAAACACTTACGAACTTGGAAGAAATGATTTTAACGAGGGATATAAATTGCCGGATATTGATCCTTTAAATGAATTAACTCATATTGGAAACGGAATATATGAAATAACAGCGGAACTTGATCCGACTATGACTATAAATTATATATTCGTTTGCAAATACGACGGCGGCAAATGGTATGACGAATACAGTTTCCGGACTTTTACTTTTGAAAACGCGCGCGAATTAAAAATTATTGATTCTCCTGATTGGACTCAAAAGGTTGTAAAAAAATGGATGGTATGGGCAGACGCGGCTCCGCAAGCTCCTAAGAATTTAAGCGCTATCGGTAAAAATAAAAGTATTAAACTCGGTTGGAGTTTGAATAAAGAAGCAGATATTGATCATTATGAAATCTGGAAAAGTTCAGATGGAACCGATTTCTATTGGGTAACAAACGCAAATAACGATATAATAAATTATATTGACAATAATGTTTCCAACGGTTTGAAATATTATTATAAATTGAAAGCAGTTGACAAATCGGATAATATAAGCGATTTTTCAGACGCGGCAAATGGAATACCAACCGAATTGTCCGACGATACGCCGCCGTCAAAACCTAAGAATATTAAAGCTCAGGGCAATGGCATTGGAACTGTATTGTTGTCCTGGGATTATAACAGCGAAGGAGATTTTGCCGGATATAACGTATATAGAGATACGGCGCCTGATTTTACTATTGTTTCAAACAAAAAATTAAACGGCGCGTTAATTAGTCCTTCTTTTAATCCTGTTTATGAAGATAAAACTGCGGTTCCGGGATTAAGATATTATTATAGAATATCGGCTCTTGACGACGCTTTGAATGAAAGCGAAGGATCAGATTCGATTACTGTGAAACTTGCCAGATTAACTTTTAAACTTGATATTGGAGCGTTAAATCCCGTTAATGTTCAATTTGTTTCTAATATTCCGTTTATCGGCTGGAATCCTGGCGCGCAAATGAGTTTTGACACTTCCGCTACATATAAGTTTATAACGGATTTAGTAGTCGGCGAGCAAATATATTATAAATACGGATATAATAATCGAGATATTGCCGAACGCGATTTTACGACAGTTTCGAAAAACCGCGAGTTAATAGTTCCGGATGTTCTGGAAAAAACGTATAGCGACGATTGGCAGGAACAACCGCAGAAATGCGAGGGATTCACGATTTTGCCGGGAAACAAATCCGCTTATTTATATTGGAACAAAAATACCGTTGATCAGGATTTGGCGGGGTATAACGTATATTTGCAGAAATCGGACGGAAGCGATTCGAAAGTTAATTCGTCGGTTATAACTTCGGCGTTTTATAAAATAGAAAATTTGACTAACGGAACAAAATATTATTATTTCGTCCGGCCGCTTGATTCCGGAGATTTGAAACTTGAAGGTCCGAATTCAGATGTGAAAGAAGTTATCCCGAAGAATACGGTTCCGGTAATATTTAAAAATTAGGGCGTCGTATCAGCGATATTGAAACGGTAAAGATATTTTTTGAAAAAATAAAATAGTAAATTTAATGAAAACGAAATTGATTTTAGTAGTTGGTCAACGGCTTTTTAAATATGGATTCGAAAATATTTTTCCAGATAAGGATAAAAATGATTATATTGATGAAAGCGATTGGAAAAAAAAAGGATTAGTAAGGAAATTAATTTTAGCTTCTAAATACCGTATAATTCATTATTATTGGGGGAGCAAAGTCAGACTCCCTGAAATTTTATTTCTTAAAATGTTAGGCGTTAAACCAATAATACATTTTATTGGCACCGATGTTATTCACATATCGAGAAGAAAACGGAAAATTTTAAGACATAAAATTTTTGATTTTTTAAAAGTAAAAAGAGTAGCCGTTAATTCTGCTTTGTGCGAAGAATTAAAAACTTTAAATTTAAAAGCGGAACCCGTTTATTTCCTTAATAGAATTTTAACCGGAAGCGAAACTCCTTTACCTGAAAAATTTTCTGTTTTATGCTACGTGCCTTCCGGTAGAGAAAAATTTTTTAGATTGAATTGGATATTTTATGCCGCTGAAAAACTACCGGATGTTCTTTTTACTATTCTTCCGAATAATAACAAAAGTTCGTTGCCAAATATCAAATTTATTGATAAAGTTCCTTATGAACGATTTATCGAATTGATACAGAATCATAGCATATTTGTTCGTATTCCTCAACACGATGGAGAACCTCAATCGAGATTGGAAACATTAAGTTGCAGCCGCAAAATGATATGGAGTTTTAGCGATGCATTTACGGAAACCGTTAATAATCAGGATGAATTAGTAGACAAGATTAAAAAATTAAAAAAGGAAAATTCTTTGAATTTGGAAGGAAAAAAATACGTTATGGAAAAATATAGTTTCGATAAAATTAGACTTCAATTTTTCAAACTTTGGGAATTATAAAAATTCAATGAAAAAAATAGTTTATTACAGTCAAGATTTGTTCCCGTCCAACTCTCCGTCGACTACTTTTATTTTCTATAATGCTTTAGGATTTTTTCAAAATAATAATCCGATTAAAGTTATTTCAGGCAAGAAGTTTTTTTCAAATACTAAAGACATTGAAAAAGAATATTTTAAATGTCCTGTGAAATTAGATTTCGATTTAATTTGGATGATTAAAATTTTTGGCAGCAATATTTTATTTAAATTTATTGTTTTTATAAAATTGTTATTTTTAGAAAAATTAGATGTTCTTATAATAAGAAATTCGAATTTTTTAATTTTTGCCTGCTTATTAAAAAAACTTAAAAATATTAAAGTGTATTTTGAATGCCATGATTTTTATACGGATTTATCGATAAGAAATGATTTGAGCGGTAAAGAAAAAATAAAAAAACAAAAAAAAGAAAATGAAGAAAAAAAATATATTGAAAAATTGGACGGCTTAATTTGCGTGTCAAAACCTCAGGAAATTTTATATAAAAAATATTATCCTAACATCAAAACAACTACTGCGCTTACCGGCTGCGCCGAAGTTCAATCTTTCAATTCAGATTTGAAATTCAATAATTGTATTGGATATTTCGGAACATTATATAGAAAAGATAAATATAACGTGAATTTTTTGATAGAAGTCTTGTCAAAATTAAAAAATAGAAATTTGAAATTACTTATTGCGGGCGCTAAAAATAGCGAAGAAAAAAATGCCGTTATTGAATGCGCTCGTAATTTTAAAGTGGAAGATAGAATCGAAGTATATTCTTGGATTTCAAATAATGAAATACAAGAATTATATAAAAAAATAGATTTTGGCTGCGTTTTTTTAGACGAAAAAAATTTTTGTAATCAAATTGCATCGCCTATTAAATTATTGAGTTATTTATCGTTTAGTATTCCTTTATTAGCTTCTAATCTTCCGGGTATAAATTCTTTTATAAAAAATAATATTCACGGATTTGTTATTGATAATAATATTGAATTATGGGTAAACGCAATTGATAATATTTACGATCATTTTAAAGAATATGAAATTTTAAGGGAAAATTGTTACGAACTAGCCAAAAATAACTCATGGAAAATAAGGACTAAACAAATTCTTGATTTTATAAAATAAAAGTAATTATCAATTTAATATTTTGATCAATTCGTATGTTTTGAATTTTTGTAAAAAATTTTTTTCGACTGTCGCTCTTGCATTGTTGCCGAGTCTTTTTCGTAATTCATAGTCATTGATAAGTTTTAATATCGCGTTATAAAGTTCTTCGATATTATCTTGTTCCACTAATAATCCGTTAAAATTGTGTTTGATTATTTCAGGTATGCTTCCGCAATTTAAAGCTATAATCGCTTTCTCCAAATACATTGCTTCAATTAATGCATTCGGAGTTCCTTCTTTTTGAGAAGAAGGAAGAATAAAAATGTCCATTTTATTTACGTATGGAAAAACATTATTAATAAATCCTAACATTTTTACGCGTTTTTCCATAGAAAATTTTTTTATAATATCGAGTAAAAAGTCTTTTTCTTCTCCGTCTCCGATAATATATAAAGTCCAGTTTATATGCGGTATTTTGCTTAAACTGTTTAATAAAAATGGTATGTTTTTTTGTTTGCTTAGTCTTGCCACAACGCCAATTTTTGTCGAATTATTATCCGGAAAAATTATCTTTTCTTCTTTAAGATTATTAATGTCATCAGTATTAATCCCGTTATAGACTATTTCGATTTTATCTTCAGTTATATAAGAGGATTTTTTTAATATGGTTTTTTTTATTGATAAAGCGTTCACTATTATTTTTTCAATGTAATATTTTATAATGAATCTATTTATGAAGTCATTACCGAGCGATTTATCAAGACCTCTTCTAAAATATATTTTATATTTACAACGCAAGAATAATTTTAAAAAAACCGCCAAGCGGTAATCTTTGCCTGAATTTGTCAACACTAAGTCCGGAATGTTTTTTCTTTGTAATATATTTAAAAATAAAATCATATAATTAATCGGAAATTTATATAATTTTAAACAATTTAAATTTTTGCGGCGCGCATTTTTAAAAATCGCGGAATCGGAAAGACATAATAATTTAACTTCAAAATTATTTTTTAATAATTCGATGGAGTTTTCTAAAAACCATTTTTCTCCGCCTCCCCAAATTTTCGATTGATTAATCATCCAAATTTTCTTTTTCATTTAAGGACTTTTAAAATAAAAAATAGTATATGAGAATTCTTGAAAAATTTTTTGATTTTTTTTACAAAAATTTTCAGATTAATATTTAATATTTTCTTTCGATAGATTTTTTTTGATATAACGCCGTATTTATATTTTAGTTTGATAACGTCTTTATCGACAAATATTCTGTTTTTTTTTTGTAACGATCGTCCGCCAATTCTAAAATTAGTTAATACTTTATCTAACTGAACGAATTTGACTCCCTTAGTATAAAATCGCAAGACAAGTTCATAATCTCCGCAAAAATCAAATTCATTATTAAACATACCGTATTTTTCAAAAAGATTTTTTGAGAAAAAACATGTTGGAAATTCTATCATCTTATTTTTTAAATTTTCATGCGAATGCGCGGTTGTTATAATTTTTACGCCGTCTTTATAATGATTTAATAAACCGTAAATTATGCATTCTCCAGAAATCAAATATTGTTTTACCACATTTTCAACCGCGTCAAGTTCATACCAATCATCCGCGCACAAGATTCCAATTACTTCTCCGGTAGCTAATATAATTCCTTTATTTATAGCATGGTGAGAACCGTCGTCATTTTCAGAAATATAATTTAATTTTTGAGGCGAAATATTTTTGTATTTTTTTATAATATCAAGAGTTCCGTCTGTAGAATTTCCGTCAACCAAAATATATTCGATATTTTGATATGTCTGATTTACCACCGATTTAATAGTTTCTTCGATAGTATTAACCGCGTTATAACAAATTGTAATAATTGAAACTTTAGGAGATTTAATCATAAGCTCTCTCTTTAAAACTTAGTTTTTGAATTTAGTATTTCATTATAAATTGTTAAATGTATTGAAGCTATTTCGACTGTTTTAGAACACTTGCATAATAGTAATAAAAAAAAATTATATCGAAAATGCTAACTTTAGATTTAACGATGAACCGCCTAATTTAATTCCTTGATCTTTACCAGAACGATAGTCGGCTTGGAGACCAACATAGATTTTTTCGGAAAGAGGATAATCAAAGCCCGCTCCTAAATAAACGCCTGTTTTACGAGCTGAATCCTTTAACTCCAAATATTTTATTTTTAAACCTGTGTTTGAAACTCCAAGAAAACAATAAGGTCTAATTAAAGTATTATTTGTAAAAGTATATTTTCCGGCAAGCGTTAAAGCTGTAAAATTACCGTCTATTTTTGATAATAAAAAATTTCCGGTATTAGAAAAATACGATTCTGTTTTTGTGAATGCATAATAGTAATTCATAAATATGGAAAATTGTCGCGAAAACCTATATTCGTATCCTACTTCATATTGTGGAGCGTCTTTGAAATTCAAAAAATTTTCTGACGGTAAGAAATATCCTATAGATAAATGAAAAGAATGTCGGTTTTTATCAAACTGAGCAAGATGCGACGAATCGTTTTTTTGTGAGATAAAATTAGTTGAATTAGATTCTTTTTCCTGAGTAAGAGGAGATTCAACAACTAATTCTTCGAATAAATTTTTTACCAATAAAACTTCATTGGTTTGGTTGTCAATAGCAATATCGTTCAAGGATATTCGTTTTTCATTTAACCATTGAGCAAGAGTAGTTTTATTAACAGGTCCAAATTTTTTTGAATTTACGACTACATAAAATAAAGTATTTGTATCATATCCGTAAATTGTAATTGCTAAAATATTATTAAAAATTAATATACAGGTAAAGATTAAAAAAAATTTTTTCATAAAATTATTTATCCCTACTTTATAAATTTAAAAAATGCCGCATTTCAAAATAGAACATTTTTTTAAAAATGTTTTTTTAGTAAACTGGCTTAAAACTTTCTTTGAAACAATATTTTTTTCTAATAAATTTTTTGTATTTTATATAATATTGCGTTTTTTTTCAAGTTTTTTATCATCTTTTTTTTCAATCCGTTTAATTCGTAATATGCAATTAAAAATGTCTTTTGTGAATCGGAACCGGACGCCTTTTTATATTTGATTTTTCAAACTTTCCTCATAAATCTGCATTTGTTCGTTAGTAAATTTTGCGATTTCCGCTGTTTCAAATAATTTTTCAAAAACTTTTTATCAAAACGCGTCTCTATTACATCAAGCGTTTTATTAAACTTCGGCATTGCCAGATATATGAATGTAAGTTTATCATAAAAAATTTCGTTTGTTGGTATATCGCTACGCTCAAAATTTTTTGTTAGCATTTTTTTGTTGACTTAAACATTATAAAAATTATAATTATTCGGGTATAAGGTATTTTATTTATAGATTAATTCTAACGATACGTGATGTTTAATGAATCTGATGAATTTGTTGAAAAAAATAATTTTTAGCAGAACCGATAAACTGATTATTCAGAAGTCTTCCACAGGGCAAACAAAAAAAAAAATTAAGGTAAAACATCATATTCCGATGATACGAAAATGGCTGCAGGGGAAAGAACAAATAGTAACAGCATTTGTAGTGCTCGCGCTTTTGATATTTATGTGGTTCTTGTATTTGATTTGGGGAACGTGGAGTCCCGCTAAGTTTGCGGGCGGCATTCAACAATATGACGACATAGAATTGCCCGGAAAAAATCCATATGACAAAAAATAGAATCCTTAATTCAAAAACTGAATTAAGACTCGAAATAAAAAAAATCAGAAATTGTTTGGATATTGATTTTTTAACGGCAAATTCGCTAAAAATAAATGGTTTGATTGAAGATTTTTATTTTTCGAAACCGCGAAATTTAAATCTGAAAGTTTTAAGTTATTTAAATCTGAAGGGAGAACCGGATTTATCTCAATTTAACGAAAAATTGATAAAAACCGGAAATAATCCGTATTTGCCGGTTGTGAAATCTAACTCTGAAATTGATTTTTACAGATTGACGGATATAAAAAAAACTTACAAGAATAAGTTTGGGATATTAGAACCTGATATAATAGAAAAAAATGAATTTGCATCGCAGGAGACTTCTAATAAAGCTGCGGGCGAAGAAGAGGTTTTAATTTTTTGTCCTGGACTTGCGTTTGATAAAAATGGAAATAGACTTGGGTTTGGCGCCGGATATTACGATAATTTTTTTTTACGGAATACAGATATTTGTTTTTATAAAATAGGAATTGTTTTTGATTTTGGATTATTTGACACATTTGATTTTATTGAACCCAATGACGTTAAAATGGATATTATCATAACTCAAAACGGAATAATGAAATCAGCTAAATAATTGTTCGGTTCAGTTAATCTTTGAAAAACCGTTAAAGCGGTTGGTAAATAACAATTTGACTTTTATAAACCGCGCAATTAATTGCGGAGTTTATAAAACAATACAAAAACTAAAACCGTTTTAACGGTTTTATAATAAAACACATTAAAAGTTACGAATAATTTTTATTTGGAAATCTTGAGGCGGCAGTATGGTTCTTTTTTGGAAGATAGTTTATAATTTTATATTGGTTCAGATTGGCAGGATATTTTATTATGAACAAATATTATTTAATCCCAAAGTATTAAAAGCTTATAATTACCGCAAAACCGCGTTTTTAGATATTGAGAAAATAAAGTCTGATTTATATAAGTCTGTTAAAATACTTTTAATTCATAGTTCTTCGGTCGGAGAATTCGAACAGGCGAAACCGATAATAGAACTAATAAAAAAAAACAACCCGAATATTTCGATTGTATGCAGTTTTTTTTCTCCTTCCGGTTATGATTTTGGAAAAAAATATGAATTGGCGGACGGAATAATTCTTCTGCCGGTCGATACGCGCAGACGTATGCGGAAATTTATAAACCTGTTGAAACCCGAACTGATATTTTTTATGCGTTACGATTTATGGCCGAATCTAATCTGGCAGTCGGTGAAATTCAACTCTAAAATATTTATTTTAAACGGGACAATCCGTGAAACTTCGTTAAGATGCGATAACAGATACGGATTTATATTGAGTTTTTTTAGAAGTTTTTACCGGTATATCGAGAAAGTATTTGTAATATCTAACGAAGATAAGGAAAGATATTCGAATATTATCGACCCCGAAAAAATTATAGTCGCCGGAGATTCGAGATACGATATAGTATATTCAAAATCTCAGAATGCTGATTTCGGCGAACCGGTTTTTCAAGCGTTTGAAACAAATAAAGAATATAAAATTTTTGCCGCTGGGAGCACTTATATAGACGAAGATAAAATATTAATTCCGGCATTGAAAAAATTAAAGGAAAAAATCAATAAATTCAAGTCAATAATTGTTCCTCACGAAATTGACGCCAAACGGATAGCCGACTTGGAAAAATTATGCGCCGACAACGGTTTGTCTTTTTGTAAAGAATCGGAAATAAAAGATAAATCGGATTATTATAATTCTGACGTTATAATTTACGATAGAATGGGCGTTTTGTATAAAATATATAAAATATCCGATATTTCGTTTGTCGGCGGAAGTTTTCACGGAAGCATTCATAATATAATGGAACCGGCAGTTTATAAAAAATTAATAGTTTTCGGACCTACGCACAGAAATTCTTATGAAGCGTTATATTTTTTGAAAAATAATGCGGCTGCGGTTTTTGAAAATAGCGGCGAACTTGTTTCAATAATTGAATCATATTTCACTTGCGCCGACTCCAAATACAGTAAAATGCCGGAAGTTTCGTATGATATTATAAAACGGAATCTTGGATGCGGAAATAAAATTTACGAATACATTAAACCGTATCTAATCTCAGATAACAAATACTCAAAATAAAATAATCTGACGTCTTTTGCCGCCATTCAAGTTAATTGAGTTTTATACTATATACTATTGCGGGTTAAACGGAAATGTTGTTATCGTAAAAACTAAATAATCCGTCCACGATTTCCGATTTTAGATTAAAATATTTTAAACCGTCTAAATTAGAAAGCATTTCTGATTTTATCGAATCAAGCCGCGAGTTCGCTTCATAAATATTATTTATTTTATCGTTGCCCGTATATAATGAATCGAGGCGTAAATTACTATAATTAATTGTTTCGCCGAATAATTCGGACATTCCGTTTATATGATTCATTTCAGTTTTCACAATTTTATACGCGTTATCGAATATTGTATATGCTTCGTATGGAGTTTTGAATTTTATAGTGTCGTATTCTATTCCTAATTGTTTCATTGTAAGCAGATTCGGGAGTTTTAAATCAATTTCGTCTATGTTTTCCGAACTTAAAACCTTCAGAAAATTTGGTTCGACATTAAAAGAATATTCCCCTGCGCCAATATTATCGTAGAAATCCTGATTGCTGTTATCCCACGTCAATGAGACGGCGGAATCGCCGTTGGCAATAATATTTTCTCTGCCTTCGTAAATATTGATTTTAGTTCCGCCGTTAAGCGAAGCTTTTGCTTGATGCGACAGTTTTAATTGTATGGTATCGCCGGAAGAAAAGATTTCATCCGCGCTTGCGGGAGTTATTCCGTTCGCGTTTGTTTTTCCATTAATAAAATCTTCCCATCCTTTTATCGAAATATCAATAGAAGTTTTACCGCCGTCGGTTCCGGTTTTGGTAAAAGTATTTGTAGTTGTTCCGTTTTGAGACATTGTAATATAGTTATTCGGATTAATGTTTGTGTCGTTTGTTAATTGACCGGATTGATTGCTATAGACTTTCCAGTTGCCGGAGCCCGCATAAGTCAGATATATAGTTTCATTTGAATAGGTGGCGTCGTCATTGATTTTTGTTGCGGAGCCGTCAAAAAAATTATTAGCGACTGAAGTATTGCCTTTGTCCGAATGAAAATCATAACTGAACGGAATAGTCTGCATATAATCGGTTTTTTGAAGAAATGCGATAGTATTGTTTTCAAATATAACCGGATTTTTTCCGGCGGGAAGATTGGAACCCGTAGTATTCCATATTCTTTGAGTTTGAGTAAGAGAAGAACTATCGTAAGAAGAATCGAAATCAATTATTGATTTAGCGAGATAAATTGATTTGTCCGTAGGATTTCTAAAAAACATTCCGCCATATTCATCAACGTAAGTTAAAGAATAATTCGTTTTTTGTTCGATTGACGCGGAACCGGCTGTATTATCGAAATCCGCTCCTTCTATAACCGCGTCTTTTATTCTTAAAGTAAAACTGTCGCCGAAATTATAAGAATCGTCGGCAATATTAAGATTTAAAAATGAGTTTAAGTTGAGGAAGTCCGAAACGCTGTAAAAATTATTTTTTGACGAATATTCGGAACTGTCTGAATTCGGATTTATTTCAAGATCCGAATCGGTATCTTCAACTTGAGCCGGATTAACGTTTATCCAAAAATTTCCGCCTGTTTGAACCGTTCCTATTGTCCCGTATTTTTGACTGTTAACTTCCCATATTTTGTGGGTATCGTCTATCATATTAAAAGTTATGTAATCTTCAACAATGTATTTGTTGTAAGCGTTAATATTTGAAGTTATTGATTCTACCGATACATTGCTTGCATTAATGCTGGAACTTATAATATCGTCGTAAGGTTTTAAGTTTATTAGATTGTATTTATCGCTTATGGCGGTTTCGGGAGTTGTTGAAAAATATCTGTAATTTTCAATAAAATAATCGTTTGACAAGCCGATATTGCGGTAAGTATTTCCGCTTACGGAGCCGTTCATAACTATTTTATTGTTTGCGCTGTTTGCGGGGTCAATTTCAATGATATTATTTGACAGAATCTGATAAGACGTGTCCTGCTGATAGATTTTTACAAGCGTAAATTTTGACGATGCGTCCGGAGTCGTTGCCCAATTTGTATCGATAGAAGCGGTTTTTGTAGAACCCTCGTAATCTACTATTTTTTTGAATTGACCGGCTCCGGTTCCTTC
>DAINAU010000096.1:0-16588 GCA_036733285.1 bacterium | reverse complement strand
GTCTTTGAAAAAATTTCTTGATTGTTTTTACAATGAAAACTTTGGACTATTGAGAAATATAAAAATATAAAATTCCTTTCATTATTTAACACAATAACAAATCTGAAAATTAGTTTGGCTGTTTCAAGAAAGTCTAAATTTCTTTAAAACTGAATTTAAATCGTCAAGCATCAATTTCAAGGATTTGCCAATAGATAAAAGATTTTCTGATACTGCCCTGTTTTGTTTTGATATTGAAGTTATTGTATCCATCCCGCTTGCAATTTGAGAAGAAGCCGTTGCCTGTTCTGAAATAACAACAGAAATTTCATTTATTGAATAAGATGTGTTGGAAATCATTTCTTCAATGCGGTTAAAAGAATTTTCGAGATTATTAACTACTTTTCCTCCTTCATCAGCATTAATTTTTCCTTTGAGCATACTTTCCACTGAAATGTTAATATCATCCTGGATTCTTTCAATAATTCCATTTCTTTCAAGAGCGTTTTTAGCGCTTTTCTCAGCAAGTTTACGGACTTCATCCGCGACAACTGCAAATCCTTTTCCATGTTCGCCCGCTCTTGCAGCTTCAATTGCGGCGTTAAGAGCAAGGAGATTTGTTTGTTCGCTTATTTCGGTTATCGCTTTAACTATTTTGGTAATTTCTTTTGAGCGAGACGTAAGTTTTTCCATACTTTCGGCAGTATTGTCAACCGCGGTTTTTATTGCCGATAAACCTTCGGTAGTAGTTATTACCGCATTTTTTCCGCCCTTTGAAGCTTCGGCGGTTTCAAGAGATCTCTGCTTGCTTTCTTCAGCTCCTTTTTTTATCTGATGAATTGAAGCGGCAATCTCCGATATGGAACTCTGAATGTTTTCAATTTTAAGAAATTGATTATCGAGTCCATTATTCATTTGTTCTGTGAATGAAAGCATTTCATCGCCGGTTTTGTTGATTTTATTTGACAGATTTTCAAGCAGTTTAATTAATTCAATTAAATTATTAATCATTTTTTTGAAACTGCCTCCGAGCGAGCCGTTTTCAGAAATATTATTGAGTTTTACCGTCAAATCGCCTGAAGCAATCTGATGCGCCGCATTTACAAAATTCTGAAGATTTAAAATCATTTTTTTGAAACTGCCTCCGAGCGAACCTTGATTAGATATTCCGCCGAGTTCAACAGATAAATCATCGTCGGCAATCTGTTGAGCCGCATTCGCAAGATGCCTTAAATTCTTAATAACTTTTTCAAAACTGTCTCCAAGGTCTCCGTTTATCTTTTCGTTTAAAGCTGGATTATATAAATCATCTGCCGCTATTAATTCAGCATGATTAACGAGTTTATTTAAATTTACAAGCATATTATTATATACAATATTTAGTTCAGTAAATTCATCTTTTCCGCTTTCATCTAATTTCTGATGTTTGATATTTCCATCGCCAATTTTTTTTGAAATTTCAAGAATTTTTTTCAGAGGTTCTCTAATGTTTTTTGCAAAAAAATAACTTATTATTAGTATTAAGATTATTACTATAAGCGTTGTTGTAATTATTATTATTGAACGCTTGTAAATTATATTTTTGGCGACAGTTTCGTCTTCCTGATTCCGTTTTGTAGCCATCTCAACTATTTTATCTATAACTACCCTATGTTCGCAATAATGATTTTTTAAATCGCCATATGCAAGCTGTTTTGCATATTCCAAGTTTCTTGAAAAAAGAGCTGGAATATATTTATCCTGAAGTATTTTATAAAAATTTATTGCCGGATTATATGAATTTACTATTAAGTCAGTTTTCATTGGACAATCAATTAAATCTTTTATCCAGAATTCATGACGTTCGTCATATAATCCTTTAAGATATTTAACGCGTTCGTCAAATTCCTTTAATTTTGAAATATCTGTTTCTCCCAGCATTTGTAAAGCTACCAGATAAGATTCGATTATGTATTCAGGCGGAGGCAGTATATCTGCAATCAGATCTTTACCCTGAACAATCTTTTTGTAATGGGGACCGTTTATTTTTAATAAATCAAGCGTGTTTTGATAAACAAGAATATTTGACAGAAATCCAATTAATACAAAAATTATTAAAAATGTCAATTTTCCTTTAATTTTTAGATTTCTGAAATTGAATAAAGAAATTAATTTTATCATTTTTTTCCTCTTACTTTTTAAACTTAAATTAGATATTTTAGTCATTTAAAAAAAATTAAAACAAGAAAATTTCTGTTTATTATGTAATTTGTATGTATTTAATATGTATGCTATTTACATATCAAGTTATGATTAATTTTGTTTATTTTTTTTTAATATTATGTTATTTTTTTAATATGAAAAAATTAAATATTAATGACAACAATGTTATTAATTTGCTGAATGATGAATCATACTGGTTATGTATGGTGATTCTGGCAAATATTTCTGAGGCCGTATTTATAACAGATCATAACGGTGTATTTAAATTTATTTGCCCTAATGTTAAATATATTTTTAAAACCTCGACATCCGTGATTTTATCATATAAAAATATAAAAAATATTATTGGAAAGTCAAATTTTTTTAAAATTCATAAATTGTTTGAAACTCTTAATCCGGGTGAAGAAATAAAAAATATTGAGTGCGAAATAAATGATTTTTTTCACAATAAAATCCTAACTCTTATTAACATAAAAAATATTGAAATTAATGCTAATAATTATCTTCTTTATACGATAAGAGATAATACTGATATGAAAAAAATTCAGAATAAAATTATTGAAAAAAATGAAATTATCAAACAAAATAAAGACGAATTTTTAAAAAAAAATCATGCATTGCAGGAGATATTAAAAAATATTGAAGAAGAAAAGAACAGCATTAAAGAAGAAATAACTCTGAATATTGAAAAAATAGTTTTGCCGGCAATGAAAAAATTCAGATTAAAGCAATCTGATAACGATCTAAAACAATTGGATGAGATTATTGAAAATCTTGAAAAAATTTCAACTCCTTTTTATAGTAAACTTTATAAAATGCATATAAAACTTACTAATAGAGAACTTGAGTTGTGTAATTATTTAAAAAATGGATTAACAAGCAAAGAAATTGGCATAATATTAAATTTATCTCCAACTACAATTGAAAGACATAGAAATAATATAAGAAAAAAATTGAAATTGACTTCAAATTCAATAAATCTCTCGGCATATCTTCAAAATATTTATTTTGATGATTAATCTTGTAATCTATAAGATTACTCGTTTCCCTTTTTGATAATTGTTTATATTGTTTGGAATTTCATTTTTTAAAGATGTTTGAAGTTGATTTTTATTATTCTGATTTTTCGGTTTTTATTTTTTTAGTGAAATATGCGGGTTAAATTCTTGTAATTTTATATTTAAATTTTATAATTGATTTTTTCGCATTTAAGAATTACTATTTAACAAAATAAGAATGTCCGGTTAAACGGGAATTAAAAAAGTTTGGACGCTATCGGTAAATATTGATGGAACAAGAAAAAAAAATAGTATTAAGCACCGGCAATATAAATCAAAAATATATTGTAAAAGGCATAGCTCACGTTGAAGTGAAGGTCAACGAACAAAACGTAAAAGGCGGATGGGCAAATTTCAGGGTATCGGAAGTCTACGCCAATATGAACGCGCATTTTGTCTCGGCGGCGAAACATTTTAGCGGGAACGCGGTGATAAACATAATTTATTCAAATTTAACTCTGCCGAATTTTGATTTTGTAATCGTAGGTTACGGCACAGTCGTAGAGATAATAGATGAAATTAATTAATTTTTTTATATCAATACTTTTATTGATAATATCTTTGAATTCTAATATTTATTCAAATCAAAGAATAATAGAAAAACATTATTCGACTCAAGAATTCAAGCTCGCCGCTAAAATACAGGGACGCTCCGAAGAAATATTAAACGAATATCCGATACTTCCCTCGGAACCGGTCGCGGTTCAGGAATTTGTTTTCATAGCTGATAACGCGTCGGGTTTAATCTACAAATACGGTATTTCAAACGGGAACATAGAACTTTTAGATAAATTTCCATACGCTCCGGATTCAATAAAACAGCTTGAAACTTCTTTTTCGGATTATTCCGAATTAAGAACTTATTTTAAAGAATCCAAACCGTTCGCCATATGTTTAAGCGTTTCAAACAACAACACGCTTTTAACGAAAGACGAAAAATTCGCCGATAAAATAAGAGAACTTGATTTATCCGGAAATCTGCTTGCATTTTACGAAACGGAACAATTCCGTTTTAAAAAAAATTCGGTTCCGCCGATTTTTATTCAAAAATTAAAAGAAAAATATTATCCCGATATTATGAACCGGATTGAAAAAATTTATTACGACGGGTCAAATCTATTTTTATCCGCCGGAAAAAACGAGTTTGTCAGAGTATATTCAAATTTTAAGGATTATGACGATGTTTTATTTTCCGATATAAGCGGCAAATATAACGCCGCGCCTTCTCTAAGAGAATATCTGGAATCTCCTTCGTTATATTTGGGAAACGACAACGAATTATATTCGATAAAACAAGGCGTCGCCAGAAAATATCAGGGTTCCGATAATTTTGAATTAAAAGACGTAAATTCTGAAGACCTGAAATTTATAGGCGCAGACAAAGACGGATTCAGATATTACTGGTCGGCGCTTGAACCCGACTTTTTCGACCCTTCAAACGCCGAAAATTTTATTCCGGTAATAAAAGTTTTTTCCAAATCAGGCTCGATAGAAAGAATCGTCAAAAACGATATGTGGACAAAACATTATGAAAAATACAATATGTCCAAAAAATATTGCGACTACGAGGGCAACATTTTTTTTCTAACCGATTGCGGCGTAGAAAAATTCAGATTTGACGGAACATTCCATGCGGAGATTATATCGGCGGAATCAGGCATAACGCCCGAATTGATTTTCGCGGCTAAAAAATTTTTGTTTGTCTACGACAAATTTACGGGTTCCATATATGTTTTTGAAAATAACGATTCAAAAGATTTTTTCAAATTTCCAATAACCGACAATAATTTTTTTATTACCTCTTTTGACAAAGCCGGAGATAATTTATATTGCGCGGGTTTTTTAAAACAGACCAGACTCGCAAAAAAAAACAAAATTTCCGCGATAACGGTTAAAAACGGCGGATACAGAACCGACGATATATTCTATTCGCAAAACAACATAGAAAAAATAAAAGTATCTCCATCCGGAAATCTTATAGCCATTGTAGAAACCGCCGATAAAACCGCGCGGAGAATAAGAATCGCCGACAGCAACGGGCTTAATTCGTATATCGTATTTTCCACAAAAAATAATTTGACTAATATTTTTTGGATAGACGGAACAACTCTTTGTTTTTTAGAAAACAATAAAAATGTGATTTTATGCAGTTCGTTAAAAAATAAAAGCAAAATAATTTTTTCGGAAAAAACCGCCTTTATAAAATCAATTTATCCGGCGTCGGAAAAAGAAATATTCGCGGTAATCGATAAAGAACTTTCCATATCTCAAAAAAATAACGCGGCGCAAAATTCAAAAAATCGCATTTCAAACGAGTCGAACAATAAAACTCTCCGGACATTTGAATTAACTAAAAACGGCGAACCGTCTGATATCAATATTTATTCCGGAGTCAATGAAAACAACATTTTAAAAACTATTCCTGAAAACAATCTTAACTCGGAAGACGCCGACGGAACCGCCGGTTCAGAAAAAGGTTTTCTTTATAAATTGATTTTTTTTCAACACTTGAGTTCGTCGGCGATGGATTCTATGCCGTCAAATAATTATTCCATTGAATTTGTCAAAATCCTAAAATCGCCTGAAATAACGAATATATCATATTGCGTCGATAAGAATCAGTTATTATATTCGATAAACAATCGCGGAACCCTTGAATGGCATTTTGACAATAAACCTTATGCGCCTTTTCTCAAAGGCGGTTGCAGTTATATAGAACCTTTAATCGCCGATAATGAAATATTATGCATACACAGAATCGGTTCGGTTTCTACGCTTTACAAATATATATTCGAAAACTACGTTGATAATTCAAGTTTTGTTTCCGGTTCGTTTAAATTAAAAAATTCTTCAGAAAAATTTTCCGGAGTTTCATATGTCGCGACAAATATAAGCGATAACATCGGATCGGTAAATTATAAAGGGGAATTTTCTTTAATAAATCCGGTTCCGGCATATCAGGAATTATGGCTTATTTCAGAAAACTACGCGGCTACTGGAAATACGGCAAAATATATCGGATTTAACGCTTCGGTAAAATTCGACAATATACCGGCAATTAAGACAAGCGTTTCAAATTACGCAAAAGGGGCGTTATGTTTAAAAAACAAGGATTATTCGGGAGCCGAACGTCTTTTCCTTTCTTTTGTCGCCGGTCTCGACGATTCTGATACAAAGCTTAAAAACGCGGGCAGAAGAAAATTGATGACGGTTTATTATAAAAAAGGGGATTACAAGGAAAGCGCCGCGCTTGCGGAAAAAATCGGATTCCAATCGTTAAATTCAACGTATAAAATTATAGCCGCAAATTCATACATTGAGCTTGGCGATTACCGGAGAGCATATGAAATACTGGATTTGATAAATGAACCGGATTTAAAATATATGGATTTCATAGAATTCCAAAAAATCCGGATTTTAAGTTATGTAAGCGGTAAAACTTTTATTTCAACCGCGCGTCAATCTCTAACTGGAAGATTTAAAAATTCCAATCCCGCCGCTTATAACTTGTTATTCAGAGATATTATGAAACGCTTAAATATATTTGAATAAAATTTAACCGCATGCGAAAGTATCTTTATATTAAAAATTCAGATTTATTCAATAAACTCGACTACGGATCGATAACCAAACTTAACGAAATAGCAGTTATAAAAAAATATGCGAAAGACGAATCTGTTTGTTGCGAAGGCGGAAAAGTCGAAGGAATTATGATTGCGGGTTCCGGGTCTTTCAAAGTTTATAAAATATCGGAAAACGGACAGATATATATTTTAAAGATAGCCGGTTCCGGCGAATCAATAGCCGAAGTTGCGGTATTGCTTGAAGACGCCGCATATCCGGCAAATGTTCAAGCTTTGGAAGAAAGCGAATTGGCGTTTATTCAAAAAGACGATTTTTTAAAATTACTGAGAGAGGACAACAAAATTTGTCTGCATATACTTTCAAAATACGCTTCGATTATTTTTGACTTCACGCAAAAAATAGGTGATCTCGCGCTAACAAGCGTTAAAGAGCGATTAATGAAATATTTTTTATCCAAATGCAACGAAAATCAATCCGACGAATTTGAATTGAACGTTTCAAAATTAAATCTTGCCGCTTTAATAGGAACAATTCCGGAAACAATTTCAAGGGTATTGAAAACGCTTGAAAAAGAAAATATAATTGAAATAAAATTAAAAGAAAAAAAAATAAAACTTCTGAAACTATGAAAATATCAAAAAATTTTATAATATCAAATATTATTCTTATCATATTCGCAGTATCGATATTTTGCTCAAACGCCGGCGCGGCGGTTGTTTCATATGTTTCGTATTCAATGGTTAACAGCGCGGATTTGTCAGATATTAAAATACCGGCCATTCAGTTCAATAAAACAAAATATCTTAATCTTAACGATATTACGCGAATTATGAATTTAAAATATATATGGGAACCCTTTACTCTGACGCTTGAATTAACAGATAATAAAGTTTTATTGAAAATGCAGATGAACTCCAATCTTGCAATGGTAAACGAAAAAGTTATACAATCGGAAAACGGTTTAATGAACGTAGACGGAGGAATTTATCTACCGGCGGAGATTCTCGAATTTTTTAATCAGTCGGTAATAAAACTCGAAAGCGGGGCTTTATACTATAAAAAAATCGATAACAGCGTAAAATTTGAAGACGACATCGCTAAAACAATTCTTGCCATCGGACAAATTAAAATGCCCGAAGTAAAAAAAAAACGAGATGGTTTTAATATAAAAACAATAGCGGTGGATCCTGGACACGGAGGAGTCGACGCGGGAGCGGTATCATATTCCAAACGCGTTCTTGAAAAAGACATCACTCTCGCCGTCGCCTTAAAATTAAAAGAATACATTGAAAAATCCGGAAAAGACGTCAACGTGTTATTAACTCGAAGCTCGGATGAGACTTTGTTTCTTGACGAAAGACCGCAAATTGCCAATAAAAACAAATGCGATTTATTTTTAAGCATTCACTGCAATTCCGGACCAAAAAACGCTCAGGGATTCGAAACATTTTATTTTAGTTTAACGGAAGACGACGAGACCGAGAGAACCGCCAGATTGCTTGAGAACAATATCGGCGATTCATATAAAAACGCCAAAAGAAAAATGAATCCGATAGATTTTATAACTACTGACCTCGCCCAAATAAATCACATAAATGAAAGCTCGGATTTCGCAGAAATAATCCAAAAAAAATTATTTGAGGCCGCAGTCTCGTCAAACAGGGGAGTTAAAAAAGCGAGATTTATGGTTTTAAAAGACGCGTTTATGCCTTCGGTGTTGGTTGAACTCGGATTCCTGTCAAATGAAACCGAAGAAAAACTTCTTACAAACGAGAATTATCAAAACAAATTAGCCGCCGGAATAGGCGAAGCTATTCTCCAATACAAACAAAAATCCGAATCCGTAAAATCGCAGTTATTAAAAAACTGAAATGAAAAATTTTTTATTTATTTTTTTTATATTTTTTTTCGGTTATGGATTATTTAGCAATACCTTTGCGTTAAACGCGGCAAGGCATTATACGCAAACGCAAAATCCGAATTTGCAAATGGATAATTTCAAATACGAAAGAACCGACCTTGGCGAAAAATTATGGAAATTAACAGGCTCTAAAGCATGGGTGTTCGACAAAATAAATCAAGTGGAACTTTTATCCGGAAATCTTGAATTGTTTAAAACCTCTAAAAAAAGTAAAATCGACAAAATCGACATGGAATTTACTAATTGTCTTTTTAACAAATCAACAAATTCGATTAAACTTCATAATAATATTAAAACTGTTTTTTACGGAGACACGAATTTAATTATGCGGACTTCGGAGCTGGAATTCGACGGAGAATCTAAAGTTGAAAATGAAGTGAAAAACGCTTTTAATTACGGAGATTATATATTAACAGACAAAGGTCTGTATTATAACCGCGAAGCGTCGATTTTAATTTTAAAATCAGATATTACTTTGAAAAACAAATCCGGCGATTATTTAAACGCCGATAACGGACAAATCGAATTGAATTCTCAATTTATTTCATTAAATAAAATAAAAAAAGGCGAGTTTGACGGATACGTTTTTTCCGCCGACAAATGCGAAATGAAATCAAATACTCTTATTCTATACGGAAACGTGAAAATAACGGATAAAACCAACGCGTTGAAAACGGAAAAATTAGTTTATGATATGAAAAACAAGACAATATTTCTTGAACCCGCATTCACGATTTCAAGCGATACCATAAAATTTTCCGGACGGAATTCAATTATAAATTCTATGCGCAAAACCATTAAAAGCGACAGTTCCGGTTCGTTAATAACGCAGGGTAATAAAATCAATTTCGGAAAAATTATTTATTCCGGAGACGAGCTTGTTTTGAACGAAAACGCGATAATTGAAAACGATTCATTCGTTTTAACGTCAAAAACTTTAAGAGCTCTCGGCGATCAAAACAAAAATATCAAAAAAATTTATACAAACGTTCCGGCTGAAATAGTTTATAAAAAAGGCGGAGGACTTAAATCCGGCAAGCTCGCTTTAAATTTTTCAGGCGAAAACCGTTTGGATTCGGCGCTGTTATCAAATAACATCGAAGTTTGTTCCGGAGCTTACAATCTCAAATCGGACTCAGCTTTTATTAAATTCAAAGATAACAAACCCGATAAAATGGATTTTTCCGGAACCGTAATTTTAACGGACGGGTCGATGTTTGTTAAAACGAGCCGGTTATTTTCAAAATTTCTTGAGAATTTCCCGTCAAAAATATATTCCGGAAACGATAAGCGTTTAATTAATAATTTTATGAGCGAAGGAGATTTTTTTAATCCGGAGGATTTTTTTATTAACGGCGATTCCAAAAATTTTAATTTGCAAAAAAACGATAAAACATTAGAATCAGAACCGGCGGACAAAGATTTCAAGATAACAGTTGAAAATGATTCTTATTCGGCGGCGGCAAAAAATATTTTCCTCGACCTTACGCAAAAAAGCATAATAACAGGAAAATCATACGGCAAAATAGAATTGTTTGACAAGATTTCCAACTCAAAATTAAAAGGCGGTTCGCTGGCGTTTGACTATATAAATAAAAAATTTAAAAATATAACCATACGCGGGGAAGTATCCGGTTCAATAGTCTGGAAAAATAAAACTTCCGTAAAATAAAATTTCACTTGATTTTAATTTGCATTATAAGTAAAATAAAAATCGAAAAAATGGTAAAATTGAGAACTGAAGAACTCGTAAAAACTTATAAAAACAGAGACGTTGTAAAAGGAGCGTCGATTGAAATAGAAAGCGGAACGACCGTAGGACTTCTCGGACCTAACGGAGCGGGCAAAACAACCACATTTTATATGATAGTCGGATTAATAAGACCGACTTCGGGATATGTCTACTATGAAGAAAATGAAATTTCAAGGATTCAGATGTTTAAACGAGCAAAACTTGGAATAGGTTATTTGCCGCAGGAAGCTTCTATATTCAGAAAATTAACGGTTGAAGAAAATATTTATTCAATATTGCAGACTTTAAAATTGAGTTCAAAAGAAAGGAAGAGCGAACTTGACCGTCTCCTTGAAGAATTTAATATAACTCATATCAGAAAAAATTTAGGTTATCAATTATCCGGAGGCGAAAGGCGCAGAGTTGAAATAGCGAGAGCATTGGTTAACAAACCGAAAATATTATTACTTGACGAACCCTTTGCTGGAGTAGATCCGATAAGGGTTCAGGATATTCAGAATATAGTAAAACATTTGAAAGAAAAGGGAATCGGAGTTTTGATAACGGATCACAAAGTAAGAGAAACTTTGGAAATAGTCGATGTTGCGTATATGATGGCAGATGGAGACGTATTTATATCGGGAAACGCCGAAACTCTTGCTGCGGACGAACGCGCCAGAAGATTATATCTCGGAGAAAATTTTAAACTTAATTAATCCGGCGAACAAGCGTTCTTTTTTTTCGAACGCCTTTTTTTTATAAATTATTATTGGAGGTTTTAATTTATGGATATTAATATTACAGGAAGGCATTTAACGGTTCCGGAAAAATTCAAAGAAAAAGTTGAAAAAAAAGTTATAAAACTTACAAAATATAATGAAAACATAACAGCGGCAAAAATAATATTGTCCGCGCAGAAAGACGCAAACGTAGCGGAAATCACCCTGAGCGGAAAAAACGTTCACATAACTGCGAAAGATTCCGCCGACAGAATGTTAGACGCGGTTAACGACGTAGTTGAAAAACTCGAAACCGCGTTAAAAAAAGAAAGAGATAAAAATAAAAAAATAAAATTAAAAACCGTTAAAAAAGAAAAAGAAATTTTAACTATGGAAGACGCTTTAAACCTCGAATCAAAACCTCTCAAAAAAAACGTCATAAAAGTCGGCGACGCGCAAGTTATTGTAAAGACAAATGAATTGTTAAAACCGATTTCAGTCGACGAAGCCATATTGATTTTAAAGGAAAATCATTTGAATTTTTACGCGTTCAACGATATAAACACATCGCGGGTAAGCGTAATATACAGAAGAAACGACGGAAAATTCGGATTAATAGAAATGTAATTCCGGTCGGCGGTCTGGATTATTAAAATAGTCCGCTCAGGAGTTGATACTAACTAACGAAAATTATCATAGTTTTGACAAAGGGCGACGGTTGAATTAAAAATTATTTGCTTTTACCGGTTCTCAGATAAAATAAAAACAATCGGGGAACCGGTAAAAACGTTAATAATATAGAATACATTTAAATTTATTTCAACGAGGGAGAAAAAAGATTATGAACATAATTGATATTTTGCAAAAGGAAAATATCGAATTGAATTTAAAATCCGACACTAAGGAAGGCGTTATTATCGAACTGCTTAATTTGTTAAAAAAAAACGGCGCGGTAGATAATATCGAAGGATTACAGGCTGAGATTCTCAAAAGAGAACAGGTAATGAGCACCGGAATAGGAAAAGGGATTGGGCTTCCGCATTGCAAATCAAAAAGCTCCGACAATATGATACTTGCGGTCGGCAGGCATAAAAAAGGAATCGTCGATTATGATTCTCTCGACGACGAACCGGTAAAACTAATCTTTTTATTAATTTCACCCGAAGACAAACCCAACGATCATATAAATATGCTCGCAAGAATATCCAGAATCGTAAAACTTGATTATATCAGAAACTCGCTTGTAACAGCCGGTTCGTCAAAGAAATTTTTCGAAACGGTTAAAAACGAGGACAAAAAGTTTTTATGAGCGATATTATAAAAAAAGCCAGGGTATTGCTTGAAGAATTAGTAAATGAAAAAAGTCTTGAACTTTCAGTAATAGAGGGAAAGGATGGGCTGAGAAACGTTATAGAGTCAGTGGACATAAACAGACCCGGTTTAGCGCTTGCGGGTTGGTATAAATATTTTACGCCTCACAGAATACAGGTATTCGGTCTTACTGAAATCGAATACCTTAAAAACCTCCCCGACCATTTAAAAATAGAAGCCATAGACGATTTTTTTTCTTATGAAAACACTGCGATTATAATCAGCCGGAACATAGCGCCTCCCGATTATTTCATTATAAAATGCAGAGAAACAAGAACGCCATTATTGAGAACTCCTTTCAAGGCTTCCGATATTACAAGAAAAATAATTCCGGTGCTGGAAGTCAAAATGAATCCGCGCATAGTTTTTCACGGAGAGCTTGTGGAGGTCTACGGAGTTGGAATTTTAATAATAGGAAGAAGCGGAATAGGAAAAAGCGAATGCGCTCTTGAATTGGTAAAACGCAATCATATTTTTATAGCCGACGATATAGTTGAATTTTATCGAAATAAAAACAACGAACTGATAGGTCAGGGTTCCGAAGTGATAAAGTATCATCTTGAAATCAGGGGAATAGGAATAATAAATATTAAAACTCTTTACGGAGTCGGCGTAATAAAAGACAGCGTAAAACTTGATTTGGCGATAGAAATCGAAGATTGGGATAAAAACAAGGAATACGACAGACTCGGTTTAAACGAAAGCGTAAAAAATATACTTGGAGTCGATATATCGACTTTATGCATTCCTGTTAGAATCGGAAGAAATTTGGCTTCGATTATAGAAGTCGCGGCAATGAATTACCGCTCGAAAAAGATGGGATTTTATTCGGTGAAAGAATTTAACAAACGGCTAATAAACTGGATTCAAGGAAAAGAAAATCAGTGAGGAAAAAAAATCATAAACTATTAATTATTACGGGAATGTCCGGAGCCGGAAAAAGTTTTGCGGTTAAATGCCTTGAAGACGGCGGATATTTCTGCGTGGACAATATCCCGACCGAATTGCTTCCGAAATTCGGAGAAATTCTGAAAGTTTCTACCGGAGAAATAAAAAAAGCGGCTTGCGTAGTCGACGTAAGAGATAAAAATTTCACTAAAAACATAGTAAAAACCCTGCTTCTGCTTGATAATCTCAACATAAACTACGACATACTATTTTTAGATTCTGACGACGACACGTTAATGCGCAGGTTCAATGAAACGAGAAGACCGCATCCTTTGTCGAAAAAAAACGTCGCTGACGGAATCAAAAAAGAACGAAAACTTCTACAGGAAATAAAAGGGCTTGCTACTTTAGTTTTAAACACCTCTGAATTCAGCGGAAAAAATCTCAAAGAATTATTATGGAATAAATTCGTATCAGAATCAAAATCAAAAAAAATGACCGTAAACATAGTGTCTTTCGGTTTCAAAAACGGGATTCCGCACAATGTCGATTTGCTTATCGACGTTCGTTTTTTGCCGAATCCATATTACGTGGACGAGCTGGCAGAACTTAGCGGCGACGATAAAAAAGTAAGAGATTATATTTTCAACTGGAATATCACTAAAGAATTTTTAAAAAAATTTTTCGAGTTCATTTCTTTTTTATTGCCGAATTATCTTAAAGAGGGAAAAACATATCTTACAATCGCCATAGGATGCACCGGCGGGCAGCACCGATCGGTAATGGTGGCGTCTCTTACAAATGAATTCATACAAAAATTAAACAATCATAATATCGTAACGATACTCGACCATAGAGATAAACGTTAGTTAATTACTTGATAATAACCGGAAACGGGAGGAATTCTAAACAATGACCAGAAACGAAATAATAGAATTGGAAAAAACATTAGAAATAAAAAACAAAATGGGAATGCACGCAAGACCCGCGTCTCTGCTTGTTCAGGCATGCGGCAAATTTTTATCGGATATTTTTTTTGAAAAAGAAGGACTTCAGGTGAACGGAAAAAGCATACTCGGAATAATGACGCTTGCGGCTCCTTACGGTTCAAAACTGACAGTGAAAATAAAAGGACCCGACGCCGAAGCGGCGCTGAAAAGCATTGAAAATATTTTTGAAAACAAATTCAACGAGGAATAAAATTTGGAAAATTTATTCAAGGCGAAACCGGTTTGTTACGGAATATCAATAGGCGTCGTAAAAAAATACAGACGAAAAGAACTTAAAATAAAACAATACAATATTTTGCCTGAAGACGTAAACGATGAAATTATCCGGTTTGATAGAGCGGTCGCTAAAAGTCTCAATCAGATACATGAAATTAAAAAACAGATTAACGAACAAATAGGCGAAAATTACTCGAAAATTTTCGACGCGCATCTTTTAATGCTTCAAGACAGATTTTTTATCGATGAAATAATAAACCGCATCAAAAACGAACAGATTAATAGCGAATATATTCTCGACGACGCATTGCAAATAATAAACGAAAATTTCCGCAACCTTGAAAACGAAATATCAAGACAACGAGCCGCTGATATCTACGACGTAGGCAGAAGGGTTCTTCAAAATTTAAGCGATTCTTTCGACGAATTAGACGTCGAAGAAGAAAAGGACAATATTATACTTGTAGCGGATGAATTACTCCCATCCGACGCTCTCCACTTTGCGTATAAAAATATCAAAGGGTTGATTATGGAAAAAGGAGGCAGAACGTCGCACACCGCAATACTTGCCCGCGCTCTTAAAGTCCCAACTTTAATAGAAGCCGCGGATTTTTTTTCAAAATCAAACGACGGCGATATAATAATTCTCGACGCGGTATCCGGTAAAATCATCCGGCATCCCGAACCGGAAACTATTAAAACATACAATGAAAAACTATCGATATTTAACGAATCAGAAAAAAAAGCCCTTGAAATTTCTCATAAAATATGTTTTACAAAAGACAACACAAAATTGAATTTTTATTCCAATATAGAAATCCCCGAAGAAATCGACGATATTTTAAAATTCGGCGCCGAAGGCGTGGGATTATTCCGCACCGAATTTATTTTTCTCGACAAAGTCAGACTGCCCTCCGAAAACGAGCAATTCATCACTTACAAGGAAATTGTAAAAAAATTGCCTCCGAATCAAACCATTGTAATAAGAACTTTCGACATAGGCGGGGATAAAACGACGCTATCTTCGGATATAAACTCCGAATCAAATCCGTTTCTTGGATTGAGAGCGATAAGATACTGTCTTGAAAACAGGGAAATTTTTAAAACTCAATTGCGCGCAATTTTAAGAGCTTCCGCTTTTGGAAAAATTGAGATATTAATTCCAATGGTCGCTTTTATAAACGAGATTACAAGAACAAAAGATTTGATAAAAGAAATTCAATATGAACTCGACGAAGAAGGAATTGAATACGACAAAAATATTAAAATCGGAGTGATGATAGAAATACCTGCCGCGGTTTTAATTCTTGAAGAAATTCTAAAATATGTCGATTTTATTTCCATCGGGACAAACGATTTAATTCAATATACGCTTGCAGTGGACAGGACCAACGATAAAGTAAATCATCTTTTTCAAAGATTGCATCCGGCTGTATTGAAATTAATTCATCAGACTATTTCAATATGCAATGAAAAAGGAAAACCGGTTACAGTGTGCGGAGATATGGCTGAAATTCCGGCAACCGCTATAATCTTGCATGGAATGGGTCTAATAAATTTCAGTATGACGGCAAACGCAATACCGGATATGAAAATAATAATGTCTACAATATCGACATCTCAATCGAAAAAAATATTTAACGACGTAATATCTTTTCCAAATTTAAATGAAATAAGAAATTATTCCCTAAAATATATAAAACCCCTGATAATCGAAGCTATGCCGACTTTTAAAGACGCCGATATCTGGCTGTCATAAAAATTTTAAAATTATTAGATTTCTATTATAAATATATTTTTTAATTATTTCTTCTTTTATCCGTGTTAATCCGCGTAATTCGTGTAGAAAGTTTATTAACCCATCTTTCGCAAAACAAAAATTAACGTCTTTATAATCAAGACGTTAA
>DAINAU010000095.1:0-16600 GCA_036733285.1 bacterium | reverse complement strand
CATACAAAACTTTTACTCCTTCCAATTCTTTAGGATTAAAAGTTCTTACAAACTCGTCCGCTACTTTTGTGGCTGTAATTCCATTCGGATAACCTAAAGGCAAATCAAGAGCCGCCGTAACCGGAAATTTTCCGCGAGTATAAGCGAAACAAGACAATCCCATATCTGATACGCCTTGCTCTACGCCTTCATATACGGCGGGAGCTTTGGTCAAAGAACCGCCGGCAAAAACAGTGATTTTAACTCTGCCGTTTGTCCGTTTTTCAATTTCTTTTGCAAAATCAGCCGCAGCGACAGCTTGTAAATGCGTAGGCGGAAAAAATACGCTATACGTAAGATTTACCGGTTTATCCGCAGACTTATCGGTCTGTTGTTGAGAGGCGTTGTCTTTAGAACAAGACAAAACCGATATTGATATTAAAATTAAGAATAAAATTTTCAAAAATCTCAGTGTTTTCCCTCCAAAAAAAAATATGTAGATATTTTATTATGAAAATAATAAAAGTCAATTTTAAAAAATATTATTTTCCAAGCATTATAACAGCGTTTTGTTTTGTTAATTTTAATTGTATGCGATTATTTTTTAACGGTATGTTGACTCCTGTCATAGCATTCTTCAATTTTTTCATATTGACCCATTCCGGCAAATTAATATTTATCAATTCTTCGGAATTTCTTGATAACGCCACCACGGCTTTATCGTTAAAATAAGAAAGCATATAAACATAATATTCTTTTTCAACAATCAGCGGAATAAAATCTCCGTATCGGAATACGGGATTAGCTTTTCTGATTTTATTCAATTTCGAAACGTAACGCAAAACGCTTTTTTCAGGTTTTGACAATTCTTTATCAAAACGCATCATACGCCTATTATCCGGATCGTGAGCGCCGGTCATACCGAATTCATCTCCGTAATATATCAACGGAACTCCCGGAACCGTCGCTAAAAAAGCAAACGCAAGCGTAAGTTTTTTATAGTTTTCCGGATTATCCACCTTTACTCTATGTTTCCAGCCGTATTCTTTTTCGTCGGTTCCGCTTGTGGAAAATTCCTCGTCCGCATACGCCATAAACCTTGAAAAATCGTGGTTCCCGAGTATGTTCGACATTATCGCGTCAGTTCCGTATATTTTTAAAGAATCCGTAAAACTTTTATTTAATCTTGTAAATCCGTCAAGTCCGGCGGCAAAAATATCTCTGATATCCCAATATAAAGGAAAATCAAATTGCCCGTTTATTTCACCCGGATTTACATATTCCATAATCTTATCTCTGTCCGAAATGCTTTCGCCGACCATATAAAAAACCTTTTGACTTGGAATCTCTATTTCCAGTTTAATTCTCTGTTTGAGTTTTTTCCAAAAAATATGGTCGATGTGTTTTACCGCGTCTAATCGAAATCCGTCTATTCCGGTTTCTTTAATAAGCCATAAAGCGTTATCTACCATATAATCGACTGATTTCGGATTGGAATAATCGAACGAAGGCAGGAAGTCGTCAAACCAGGTTGTAAGAGGATATTCGTCAAACAATCTAATATTTTTTCTACCGTCCGGCAAATTCAATATTCCGAAATATTCGGGATGTTCTTTATACAGCGGATGTTCTTCATGAACGTGATTCGCCACAAAATCAATCATAATCTTTATATTATGCCGATGAGCGGCGTCAACCATTTTTTTCAATTCGGCAAGCGTCCCGAAATTTTTTTCAATTTTATACGAATCAACAGGCCAGTAACCGTGGTATCCGGAAAATTTTCTATGCGGAGGCAAAGAATCGAGATACGGAACGTCAGGATTTTCATTTACAGGCGATATCCAAATAGAGTTTATCCCAAGTTTGGTAAAATATCGGTCTTCAATTTTTTTTGAAATCCCGTTATAATTACCGCCGAGATAATTTGCGCGAACCGCAAGCTCTTTGTCTTTGATTCTAAAATCGGCTTTATTTTTAAAATTATAAAACCTGTCCGAAAATAAAAAATACAAAATCGAATCTTTCCAATTGAATATTTTATTCGAATGATTTAATTGATATGTTTTGTTGAAATAACTTTTTTCTGCGACAAGCATAATATTCAGTTTTGAATAATGATTTGACGCCTGCGAGGATATGGATTTTTCAAGGTTATTCTTATCTATATAAATTTCAAGATTATTACGGGTTAACTCTTCTATTTCATTTATAATCCTGTTATTTATTAAAATATATGTTTTAACTTTTTTAACTGAATCCGGATTATATCCCGAAATTAAAAAATTCATCATAACGCCCGAATCCGCCGTTAAAGATTTTCCAGCGGAAATTATATCGAGATTCGACTCGGAAGACGAACCCAGAGTCAAAATGCTGTTATATCCGCCAAAACCGTCGGGCGAGCTGTCCGGATTCAAATCGTCTTTTATCCATTGATTTCCATTTACGACAAATTTGTATCTATATGTTCCGGTTTTCAATTCCATATCCGCGCTAAAATATCCTTCGCCATTTTTTTTCATTAACAAAGCGTTTGAATTCCAGCCGTTGAAATCTCCGACAACCGAAACGGAAGAAACTGTTTCGGTTGATTTATATTTCAGAGTATGGAAAAATACAGATTTTTTTATATTAACAAAAAAAGTTTGTTCGATTTCATTATCTCCGTATTTTGCTAAAAATGTTACGGGCGAAACTCCTTCTTTATCCAAAGCCGTTATATATAATTTTCCCGTGGAAACATCATACAAAATATTCGACATATAATTTTTATCGAATTTTGTAAAGTCAACGCTCGATATCGAACTCGCCGGAATCAGCATAAAATCCTCGAAATTTATCTGGTTGATTTTATTCGGCTCAACGTTTAACGCCGGAAAATTCACGAATGCAGGCATATAAGAAATTTTATCCTTTTTTAGATTTTTGGAAAAAACACTTTGTTCGGATATAAATATCATAATAATTCCCGTTATCAATAATAATTTTCTTAACATATTATTTTCCTTGTTAAAACGATTAATCAATAATAATTTAATAATTAAAAAAAACAAGGCAATTCAGCCTAAAACCGCGTCTTAAACTTGTGAAAATCCCGGTTTACAAATTTAAAAATTTTTTTATCCGATAAATGCAATAGAATTTTTCGGGCGGGGTGAAGTTTTCTTGAAAACATTAAAAAAAAGAAAAAACTTCTAAAACCCCAAAAACTGCAAAGTAAATTTTGTTGCATTTGAAAAATTGCTAAATTCCAGCGTTTTACATATCATTCAGCAATTTTTCAAAATCAGAATGCGGTTTTTGGGGTTAATCTATGCCGGATAACAAAGCTTTGATTATTGATTCCATTTGAGCTTGTTTTTTATTAAATCATAATAATAAATAGGATTCGGTTTTATTATATTGAACGTATGTTCAGACACTTTTATGTTTATAAGCGAACCGTTTTTAACAGGATACTGAGCTTGACCGTCGATTGTAACCACGGTTTCGTTTATCGACGAAACTCTCGCTGATATCATATCCGATTTAGATAAAATAATCGGTCTAATGGCAAGCGAATGAGCGCAAAGAGGCGTTAAAATAATACAATCTATAACCGGATTAACTATAGGACCGCCGGCGGACAGCGAATGTCCGGTAGAACCGGTCGGCGTAGAAATAATAATTCCGTCCGAACGTATCGCGGTAAAAAATCTGCCGTTCAAACTAATTTCAAGACATATTAATCTTGATAAAGAATTTTGCGATATGACAATTTCATTCACGGCAAGATTCGTAAAACCGTTGAATTCGGTTTCAAGCATCATCCGTTGTTCAACCGGCGCGTTTTTCAGATTAATTTTATCAATTTCGTTCAAAAGATTATCGGCGGATATTTCGGATAAAAAACCGAGATATCCTATGTTCACCGGAAGAATATTTACTCCGAATTTTGAATATTCCCGCGCCACGCCTATAAAAGTTCCATCGCCTCCGGCGACTACAAACGTATTGGAATGTTTTTGCAGTTCTTTAGAATCTACGGCGATACATCGCGAATCTTGGATGATTTCCGCGAGCTTAAACGAAACATAAACTTCGTAATCCGACTCAAAAAATTTCGAAATGATTTTTTTTATCAAATCAATCGAATTTTTTTTTTTGAAATTGACAATCAAAGATATTGAAATTTTTCGTTTCATAACAGAGATAAAAAATCGTTGTTTTCTTTTTCAAATTCTATAGTCGAATCCCGTCCATGCCCGGGAAAAATCTTATACCCGCCGTATCCCGAAATAATTTTTTTCAGCGAATTGATAATGTCTTTTTCGTTTCCGCCGCGCAAATCCGTTCTTCCGTATGTCCCGTAAAAAATCGTATCGCCGGTGAACAAGATTTTATATTTTGATAACTCAAAACATACCCCGCCCGGAGAATGACCCGGCGTTGAAAACGCTTTTAATTCAATATCTTCTGAAACTTTAAAAATTTGGTTTTCCGAATAAAAAAGAAAATCTTCGAATAACTCTCTTTTAGAAATTGATTTTATTAACGGGGCAAACATCTTATAAACTTTCAAATCGTCCTTGTGAATATAAACCGGACAATTGCAGATTTCCGATAAAGCCGCGGCTTCCGCGGCGTGATCGTAATGTCCGTGGGTTAAAAGGACGTATTTTACGGATATTTTTTTTAAGTTTATAAAATCCGATATAATTCCTGATTCGGCGCCCGGGTCAATAACAACGCCGGTCGATTCTTTTTCGTCGAAGACTATATAACAATTTGTATCAATATCTCCGACCTGAAAAATTTTAATTTGCATTTGTTTTATTTTCTTTAACTAATTTTTTTAACAAAGCGTATTGAAGAGTATCAAAGTATTCAGGAAGCATCTGCGAGAATTTAAGACCGTTTTTCATTTTAAAAAAAACCTCTGCGGTAGTAAGCGCGTCTACGTAAGCCCTATGATGATTGCCGAGAGTATAGGTTACATTGTAGTATTTAATCAAATCTTTTAAATGTAAATCGAAATTTTTTTTAAAGTTACGTTTCGCGAGTATTTTATCGATTTCAAGAATTTTAACTGCGATTTTATAAGTGTCCAGCACAGGGTTTTTAGGAAATGGAAGATTTACTACCGCGCAAAAATCCCTTATGAAAGTGCAGTCGAAACCTATCCTGTGACCTGCGACAATATAATCCGGATCGAGAAATTTTAAAAAATCAGGCAATACCTGATGAATAGTTCTGCAATTCTTCAATTGTTCTTTTTTTATCTGATGCGTTTGAGCCGCTTGTTCAGACCAGAAATCCGTAAGCGGTTTAATGCGTTCGTTGAATATCTCGACAATTTTATATTTTTGTCCGGCTTTGTTATATTTTATAGCGCCGATTTCAATTATTTCGCCCACTCCGGGCAATCCTGTGGTTTCAGTGTCAAACACAATAATCTTGCTTAAAGACCAATTTTTTTTTTGCGGTTTTGCTGATAGTTTTTCGGACATTTTTTATTGCTCCGGAATTATGTTAAATATCAATAAAAATTGAAACAACAATGCGATTTTCAAGTTCAAGAAAATCGCCGGATTCCTGATATTCGGTTCATTGGTTTACTTTAATTCGACGATATGCCGGAAAAATTCGGAACCAATAATTTCAATAATTTATTTATTTCATCGGCGGAAATAACGCTTTGTTTTGAATTTTCCTTAATAAAATCCAAAGCTCCGAACATTTTCCCCACATAAATATTTTTCTCGTCGACGTTAAAAATATTCACTTCGACAAATTTATTTGCGAAAATGATAACGGATTTAATAAATTCTTCGGAAATATTTATCTTATTGATTTTTAAAAAATCTTTAAAAACCTTGCAGTGATATTCGTTTTGCGAAACCGGATTTGAAACGTATTGTTTTTCTTCTCTGCCATCCTGAGAAGTTTTTGTCTGAAGAACGTCTTTATCCAGCGCGGCTCCTTCAATTCTGCCCTTATAATTTTTAGTTTCAATGACAAAAATTCCATCCGCCGATACAAGCAAATGATCAATCTGAGATTTCTCCATCCCAACGCCTTTTACGTTGCAATCGTTTAATATATAATAATTGTCGGGCAATTTATTCTTCAAATTATTCAATACGAAATTTTCGCCTTTTTTCCCGTATTTCATTTTATTGACGTCGTCTTCATTGTAATTTTTTTTGTATCTCTGACCAAAACCGACAAAAATTAAAAAGACTCCGACAATAATTAATGTATAATTATCGGAGTCTTTTGAAACGAATAAAACTATAACGCCCGCAATAATCAACGCTGTTCCAAGTATCATTAGAATAGGGCTTAGTTTCGACAATATTTTGTTTTCTTTTCTCAAAATATCGGATTGCGATTTCAGCGTTTGTTCTTTAGTTAAAATTACAGCCATTTTATTTATCCTTAAAAATATATGCCGAATTAATTTCCGGAATTGACTGCCGGCGGAGTGAAAATACGGGAACTCAATTCATTGTCTAACATAAAAATACCGCCGCCCTTCTCTTCTCCTAAAAGTTTTAATTTTTGAACTATTTCGTCGACTGAAGCTTCTTCTTCAACTTGCTCTTTTACAAACCATTGCAAAAAATTGTTCGCGGCGTAATCTTTTTCTTGTATAGACAACGCAACAAGCTCGTTTATGCTGTTTGATATGAATAATTCATGTTTATACGCGGCTTCAAACGCGTCCAAAATGGATTTCCATTCGGTTTGCGGACTTTCAATTCCTGTCAATGAAACTTTTCCGCCTCGTTCAATTATATTATCGAAAAATATCATAAAATGAGCGAGTTCTTCTTGCGTCTGAACGCGCATCCAGTTTGCAAAACCTTTTAAATTTCTGCTTTCAAAATACGCCGCCATTGAAAGATAAAGATACGAAGAAAAATATTCTTTATTTAATTGTTCGTTAAATGCTTTTTCAATTTTTTTATTAATCATAATTATTCTCCCTGAATCAGATTTTAAAACTAAGGATGTATCCGGCTAATAAACGGCTTTATATCCGCGTATTAATTTTTCCATAGTCCGTGAATATTGCAATATGCCCGAACCGTATATTCTTTGGCGGTAATACGGAATTGCGCTTCCGGCGCGTCGCCCGGATTAAAATATTTCGTGTTCGTTCTCGAACCGTAAATTACTTGAATCCATTCTATGTAATGTTTGGCTTCCATCGGATGAGCGACTGAACCCACTTTTACAAAAATTCCGCTTTCATTCTTTTCGACTACCGGAATATGTTTTTCTTTTGAAGCTTCAACCGTGTTTTCTTTTTGTAATGTCATTGGTTTTCCGCAGCATACGAGACTGCCTTCGCCGGCGGTTGTTACTTGAACTACGTTGCCGCATAATTCGCATTTGTAGACTTCGAATTTTTTTGCCATAAAAGTTCCTCCTTAAAAATTTTTCCGCAAGAATAAACGGAAAATTTTAATCATAAAAAAAACGCTTGGATTTTTTTAATTTATTTTTTTAAAAATTTATTTGAATAAAATATACTTTTTAATTTTCAAATTGTCAAATAAAATTTTATTCTTGCCGGAACATCAAATTCTTGCCGGAACATCCAAAATCGACGAGTAAAATAAAAGTCCTATAAAAACAACGCTTCGGATAAGGAAAATCTGGCAGTAAAAGTCTGAAAGAATAATAAAAGCGTAAAAAATTAAAAAAACAGAAAAGATTGATTTGTCGGTCGTTCGACCTTCTGAATTTTTGTCAAATAAGCCGTAAAACGCCTCTTTAAACACGCTGTAAAATATAGTATTTATACTATATAATATTTTCGGCGGGAAGTCAAGATTTTTTTTGATTTTTTTTAAAATTATTTTTTAGAAGTATTTTGGTTTTAAAAAAATGATTTCTGCGGAAAAAAATATGAAATGACGTTAAAATTCCGTTAGCCCGAAAAGTTTTTTTTATTGCTTTTTCAGAAAATTTGACTTTTCCTTGTTTTTTAAGGATTTTTTACTTGATTTAGCGCGAAAAATTTATAGATTTAATTCTTGCTCTACGAGGTTGATTATTGCGAGCGCAGTCAGAAATCGTTCCAATAGTTTCAAATCTTTTTACGTTGTCTAATAAGGTTTTTTTGTCATCGCGAGCGAAGCGAAACGAAGCGAAACAATTTCTTAACTACCCGATAACAAAAAAACTTCTTATTTATATAAATCGAAAAGTTTACCCCATGGAGTTTTATACCATTCGTTTATAATTTTTTTCGCTTTGACAGGATACCAGAATCTGTCGTGATAAAAAGCCGAAGCCCAAATAAAAATATTTACCACAGGAGTATGAAACATAAGTTGTTGCAGCCATTTCAACGGTCCAAACCAGAAGAGATCTCCAATCTTGCTCGCGGCGTTGTCTCCTACTGAAAAGTTCCAATTTTCTTTTGAAACCTCAACGTTTCCCGTTATTTCAATTTCATCCATTATTCCGGTTCCGAGTCCCTGTTCGGTGGCAAGACGTATATATTTCAAAGACATCGGATCGAATCCCATAAGCTTTGCCGCTACCGCGTCAATAGCCACGCAATCAGAACTCGCAAGTATTATATCCTTGCATACCGGAATCATAGTTCGGGGACCCGGTCCGTTTCCGCAAGTAGTTCCGTCCATCACCGTAAAAATTCCGGTATGAATTTCTTTTTGAATCCGCAGCAAATCCACTAAAGTCTCGTGGATTCTCGAATGGCAATAATGCCTGCGGGTACTTAACAAACCTCCGAACGCGTTTTTCATAGAACCAGTTGTTTCCGTATAAATATGACATTTTACCGTAGGTTGATGCAAAACGTTTTTGCCGATAAAATAATCCGGGATTTCTATGCCCGCCGGAAAAATCTTATCCAATACAAGCATTTTGCCTTTCGGTTCATAGACAATCCATTTCATATCTTCGCCGATAAAATTAAACTTGACGTGTATTCCGTATTTTTTATAAAGATTCGTATATTTGTTTAATTTTTCGCCTTTATACGCGTCGCTGACCACAGTCTTATTCTGAACGCAAACAATATCATTATACCCCGCTTTTTGTAAAGCGATTATCGAGCCTTCCATCTGCCATGGAGTCGTGTTTGCTCCGGGAAACATCAAATGCCATGAAATATTGTTTTTTATGATAGTAGTTTTGGTTTTATCAAGATGTTTTTCAAATCCGGCTAATTTCATTAGTTTTTCATAATCGGTTAAAACTTCGTCCGGAGTTGTTTTCAATATCGCAACTTTTGATTTAGTCATAGCTGTCTCCATATATAATGATTTATTTCATTTCATTTTTTTTGATTATAATTTATAATATCCGTTTTGTAAATCGTATTATCAAATTTTTTTATGAAAACCGGATTATCAATAGAAACAAAGATTTCAAGCGAAATTTTGAATATTATCGTTTCGGGAGAAATAGATTCCTCAAATTACGAAATCTTCAAAAACGAAGTATTCGAGGCGTATTCGGCGAGCGCCAATATCAAACAAATTTCGTTTGATATCGGCGGATGCGATATGATTAGCAGCAATGGATTCGGCATTTTTTACGAATTAATCGACACTATTGAAAAACGAAATTCAAAAATTGCAGTATCTATCCGCAACGCTAATTCCGCAATAAAAAAAATCATCAAATTGTTAAAAATGACAGATGAATTCGACGTCCAGTAATTCGATTTTTAATATAGCCGTTTTTCCCGATAAAAAATACGCGGCTTATACGAAAATTATCATAAAAGAAACGGTAAAAAATACAAATCCGCTTATTGACGAAGTATTATTAAAAAATATTATTTTTTGTTCCGACGAACTTCTGACGAACATAATCGAACATAATAAAACTATTTCTCAATGCGAAACGATAAAAATTAAACTTTTAATTGAAAAACCGAACATCGGATTAGAGTTTGAAGTTCGGGATGATAATCCGGTAGAATACGGCGGATACCAGCCGGAACGATTCAAACGTTCGTTTAAAGGAGCCGGTTTTTATCTTATTTCAGAAATAGCGGACGAATTTAATTATTATAGAGAAAACGGAGTCAACCGCTTTAAAATAAACTTTAAAATACGGCAAACAGATGAATGACGCAGCGCTAAAAACATTTTTAACGAACATAATCAGCCGGATAAAATCCGCTGAAAATTCCGGCGAACGCATTACGGCGCTTTTCAAAACTCCAGAATTTGAAAAATCAATCTCAGGACTCGTTGAAAACGATTCATTCCCGGACGAAGAAATACGGAATTTATTTTCAGAATTGATTAACGGCATAAATACAATAGTAACGAAATGTTCGACTTTAAAATCCGATATTGTAGAAGTTGAAAAAAACAACGCGATAGCTTTGTTGTCCGGCGGAGTCGCGCATGAATTCAATAATATTTTATCCGGCATTTCCGGTTATCTCGAATCAATGTCTTCCGGCGAGAATACCGTTTTTTCAAAAAAAATATTCGATTTGATTGAACGCGCAGGACTGATTGTGGAAAAACTTATGAATTTGTCAAAACACGCGGAACTGCGAGAAATAAAAAAATTTTCGCCGGAAACCGAAATATCCGGCATAATAGATTTGATGAATTATAAAATAAAAGAGTTTGACATAAGAATTGAAACCGAATTTTTAAACAAATCAAATATAATATTCAATATTTCGGATTTTTATTCCATAGTATCGAATCTCATTATTAATTCGGTTGACGCGCTCAAAAATTCCAGCGGCCGAAAAATAATCGTTAAAACCTATAATTATCAAGAATGGTTTTATTTGTCGGTATGGGATTCGGGAAGGGGGATGGACTCGGCTGTTCAAAAAAATATTTTCAATCCGTTTTTTACAACCAAACCATACGGCTCGGGTCTGGGATTGTCGGTTATAAGAAAAATTATTTTGGAATCCGGCGGCGATATCGCCGTATGTTCGGAACCGGACAAATTCACCGAATTTAAAATAAAACTTCCGGTATCAAAAAACATTATAGCCGAATCCAATCAAACCGGATTGAAACTTGCAAATATAATAAACCATAATTTGAATCTGAATCGAACCGTATTGTTTATTGATTCCAACGAATATGAAAATCATATAATAAAAGATTTGCTGATAAAAAATAATATTACCGTTTCCGCTAATATTGATTTAATTGACGAATGCGACGCAATTATCATAGATTCCCGGCATACGGGTAAAATCAAGGAAAAAGAAAAATTCTCAAAGCTTTCAGGCAAACGCATTGCGCTTTTATTAAACGAAAATGCCGGAGAAAATTGGATTTCAACCTTCAATCAAAAAATATATTTTCTCATACAACCTTTGGGAATCGACGAATTAAACCGTCTAATAGAATTTATAGTTCAATCCAAAACCGGCGGGATTCCATTTTATGAAAAAAAAAATAGTATCTAAAATTCTCATATCCCTCAAATCGAAATTCGTATTAATATTTCTATTGTTATCGGTTATTCCTTTATTGTTCTCGTTTTTTTTCGCCGTAAATGTATTGATTGAAATTGTAGAATTGACATTTTCAAGAAACCTTGCAAAAATCAGTTCGGAATATTACGACGAATTAACCAACAACGCAAAAGCCAAATTAATCTTTGAAACCTTAAACGCTGACGACGAACTAAAAATAAAATTATTTCTTAATATGAGCAATCAGGTGGCCGGAAAAATAAAGCTGATTTTCGAGGAAAACAATATCTCGGCAATCGGAATAATAAATAACTCCGCGACGGTAAAATCATATTTTTATAAAGATAATCAATATAAGGAAGCCGTGGAGCGGCGGCTTCTTGAATTTTGCCGGTCTAAACAAAAGACGTCAGGCGTTTCCAGAACCGGCGATTTATTTTATTCGTTTTACGGCGCTTCGATAACCGATAAGGATTCAAATCATTCGCTCGGATATATTCTTATAATTTTTAAGCTTGACGACGAGTTCGTTGAAAATATAAGAACCGACAAAAAAACATTTTTGTGTTTATACGATTATACAAACAAAAAAATTGTCGCCGGCTCTAAATCGACTCCGGATGTTTTGTTGAAAACCGGTTTTTCAAATATTCCAAAAGAAAACAATAAAGTTTCAAATTATCTCGTCAATTATAATTTTCAAAAAGAAAACGGACTCGTCGTAATAACCGGAGTGGACAGGTCGGAAAGCAAATATGTCATTTGGCTTACAATAAGAAGATTTATAGTGATTGGATTTGTTCTAATACTGGGAAGCATTTTACTTGGAGTTTTTACCGCGAACAAAATTATCGCGCCCGTCAAAGCTTTAACTGAAACCATAAACGGAAGCATAAAAAAAACCGAACTCGAACCCGTAAAATTGAATCAATCCGGAAAAGACGAAGTCTACGAACTCGCTCAATTATTCAATGAAATGGTATATAAACTCAAAGACGCCCAGGAAAATTTAATTAGAACGAATAAACTCGCGTCAATCGGACAATTATCCGCGGGAATTTCTCACGAAATAAACAATCCGCTTGTCACTATTCTCGGATACGCTCAACTGATGCTTGAAAAAATAGACCCCCAAAAAGAGCCCAAACTTTTTAAATACGTTCAGATAATCGAAGACGACGCTAAACGCTGTAAAAACACAATCAGCAATCTGTTGAATTTTGCGCGTCCCGCCGAAAATATTACCGAACCGGTAAATATCAGTTCGGTGATTTCCAACACGATTTCATTGTTCAGTCTCGAATGTAAAAAAAACAATATAATCGTATCATTCGACAATAACTCGAAGAATCCGGTTATATACGCGAACGCCGACCAGATAAAACAGGTTTTTGTCAATCTGACTTTTAATTCTATTTATTCTTTAAAACATTCCGGAAAACAAAACAAAATTATAAACATAAAGATTTATGAAAATGAAAAAAATATAATAGCGGAATTTTTTGACAACGGGTCAGGCATAAAAAAAGAACATCTTGATAAAATCTTCGATCCGTATTTCACCACAAAAAAACAGGGAGACGGAACCGGACTCGGTTTAAGCATTTCATACAGCATAATAAAACTGTATAACGGAACAATAAAAGTCGAATCCGAATTCGAGGAGTCTTTGAATACCGGCGAGCTGCCGGGTTTTTCAAAATCCTCCGGATACGCAAAATTCATTATAAAATGGAACGTCCCGGAAATATGAAAACAATTAAAACAGTCAAGATTCTATTTTTTTCGGCATTTCTGTTCAGCGTTATTTTGTTTCCCTTTTATTCGCCCGTAATCATAGGGCATTATATATCGTCAAAAATTAACGAAACGGGATACGATTTCCGCTTTAAAAAAATTTCTTATATATTTCCGTTCGGATATAGATTTGAAAAATTGGAATTAAAAAACAAATCCGGCGAAATCAATTTAAAAATAAACGAATTAACGGTTAAACCGTCGAAATTCTTCAAATATTTTATCTTTTTAATGAACATCGAATTCTCAAATGTAATATTGTGCGACAAATACGGAGAGTCTTTTATAACCTCCGGAGCAATATCAATAAATGAAAAATATTCAAGATTTGCCGGATTATTAAAAAACAATTATATACTGAAACATACCGGCTGGACAGATATAACGAATAAATTAGCGTTCGGAAAAGAATCGCCGCAAATATTTTTTAACGAGATATTATTCGACGTAAAAATTAACGGAAGGAAAGCGAAAATAAACCGGATAAACTTATCCGGAAACGCAAACGGAAAAATAACCGGAGGCATAAAATTATCGGGCGCTCGGCATTTCAACTTATACTCGGAATTAAATTTTACCGGAGAATATATTTCTCTAAATCGCGATTTCATAAAAAGACTTGAAAGAATTAAAAAAATTGAATTCAATAAAACTCTAGTTATCGAGGTTAATTCTGAAAACATTAGTTTAGCCGATATTATTTTAAAAAATAAAAACTAAAAAAAACTTGTTTTTTTTTAAAAAAAGAAGTAAAATTAAAAAATAATTTTGTATTTTATTATTTGATTTAGGAGAATTTAATTATGGCTATCAAATGCGAAATATGCGGAAAAACCATCAGCAAAGGGAATATAGTTAGTCATGCTCATAATAAAACTAAAAGAGTGTGGAAACCCAATTTGCAAAATATTAAGGCGAAAATCGGCGGCTCGACGAAATACGTAAGGGTTTGCGCAAGATGCATCAAGTCAAACAAAATTCAAAAAGCCGTATCGTAAATCTATTTTATATAAACGAATATTTTATTATATCGAAATAAAAAAATGTGTAAAATATCGAAAAACCTGAAGAAAATCGAGGAATTAAAAAATAAAGTTTTATGCCTTGAAAGCGAGATTGAGGAATTTGAAAACGCGGATGTTCTCGTAAAAGAAAATTCCGATAAAATAGTCGAACTCCAAAAAATATTGATCGAACAGCTTGAAGGCAAAATAGATTTTCTTAATGAAAAAATCGATAAGCTAAAACAAGTCAAAACATCTATAGGCGAACTTATCAAACAGCGCGAAATAATTTTAGAATTAACGGGTTTGCTGGACGTTTTAACTAAAAACGTTAAAGTAAAAGAATTCTACGAAAAGACAATTTACGATATAAAAGAAAACCGGCAATGTCAATCCGAATCGCCTGAGGTAATGCCATACGTTTCCGAATCCGGCGAAGGCGAAGAACAAATCGACAGAGCCATCAGACGAATCGAGGAAAACGCAATCGAGGACGCTGAAAACGTTTTAAAAGAGGTCAAAACCGAATTAACTCAAAACATTACAAGCATTGAAGAAACGACCGATAAAATCAATGAAGAATTTGAAAGCGCGTATTTAGAATTAAATAATTTAAAAAAAGACGCCGAAGCTAAAGACGATAAAACCGTCGATTATTCAGATTCAGATTTGGATGATAAAAATTTTGACGATGAAGAATTGAGGGAAATAGAAAATTCAACGATTAAAGGAAATGATAAAATCGAATCTATTTTATCTGAAGTCGATAAAATAGGCATAGAAATTGAAAAAGATTATTCGCTGTTAAATGAAATAAATAGCATTGAAAAGGATTATTCGCCGTTAAATGAAATAAAAAACGGCGAATCTGAATTCATAAAAAAAAATATTCAAAGCAAAAATGAAACAGGCGATAAATCTTCCGCGACAAAAAAACAGTTGGTTGACGGTTTAGATATAAGCGGCGATTCGTTGAGCGATTTTGACGCGATAATAAATAACGGCGAACTTGAAAAAGAATTAAAGAACATCGAAAAAGAAATAGAATCCGGGTCGGACGAAATAGATTCAGAAGAAACGGAAGAGAGTAATTCTAAAGTTACAAACGAAAATATTGAAAAGATTGATATTGAGAAAATGATTGAAAACGAACTTGAAGAATTAAACAATATAGATTCGGAAAAGCTTTTTGACGACATAAAAGAAAATAATTTATTATAAATTAATAAAAATAATTGACTTTTTAAAATTAATAAATATGATTGCATATTTAATTATAAATTTGAGATAAAAGGTGTGATATTAAATGAGCGTATGTATATTAGGAAAAAAAATCGGAATGACTCAAGTCTTTCAAGAAGACGGAACTGAAGTGCCGGTAACCGTAGTTGAAGCCGGACCTTGCGCGGTTTTACAAAAAAAATTATCAAATACGGATAAATACTCCGCCGTTCAACTCGGTTTTGATGAAAGAAAACCTAAAAATGTATCAAAACCCATGTTAAAACATTTTGAGAAATCGAATTCAAAACCATTGAGATTTGTAAGAGAAATGCGTTTAGACAACGACGACCAAGTCAACCAGTATGAGGTCGGAAACCAAATTAACGTGGAAATTTTCAAAAAAGGCGAATACATAGACGTAATTGGAACGAGCAAAGGAAAAGGATATGCCGGAGTAATGAAACGGCACAATATGGGCGGCGGAAAAGGCAGTCACGGAACTCACGAATTTTTCAGACACGGCGGTTCGGTAGGTCAACATTCAGACCCAAGCCGCGTTTTTAAAGGTTTGAGAATGCCGGGAAGAATGGGTTCGGAAAAAGTCACTTCGGTAAATCTTGAAATCGTGGACATTCAGCCGGAAAAAAATATATTGTTGATTAAAGGAGCGGTTCCCGGCAGAAAAAACAGCTACCTTGTAATCAGACCTTCCAAACATCATACGAAATAATTTTAGACGGAAATTACAATTGCCTAAGCCGAATTTTATCGGAAAAGGATAACCGTATAATTTGCTCTTAATCCTTTTCCAAAAATTCGGCTTAATATAATAATCGAAAACAATTTCACGATTTCCTCGACTTTTTAAAAGTTGAAGATTAAAAAAAGCGTTAAGACGCTGTAATTTATATTAGTTTCAAAGCGCTTCAAAAAACATTCTTGCCAAAAATGAAAGAAATTAATTGATAAGATGCTATAAACGACTATCATAACGCTATCGAACGCGGCGCACGGATTCCGTCAAACGGAGTCCGAAAAACCGAACGATACGCGGGAAATTAATCCGCGAATTTTTACTGCCGGACTTTATTTATTCATTGTTTGCAATTTCAGACAACCCGAAGTCAGGGGAACGAATCTGATACCATATTGAAAAAAA
>DAINAU010000094.1:0-16657 GCA_036733285.1 bacterium | reverse complement strand
CATTTTTCTCGAAAATGTTCTCGAAAATGTTTTAGAAGTATAAATAAACCGATTCATCAAGCAGGTCCTCGTATATTTCTTTAAAATCTTTTTCTATACCGTTGGTTTCTTTTATAGAATCTGAAAAACGTATTGCATAATCGTATATGTTTTTTAAAATAAATACCAAATCAGTCTGCGCAAATTTAATATAAAAATTCTCGACAACTAAATCGGGTCTGGATTTTATAGTTTGAAATATTTCATTTTCAAGATTCATTTTTTTGTAGAGTTTTTCTATATTCTGATATGCCCTGTATAATTTATCGCAGTCAAGATATTTATGCCCTTTTTCAAAAACATAAATGAGTTTGATAAAACTAAATATTACGGTTTTTCTTTCAAACACTTCATCGCGTTTCATCAGTTCAGCCCTTCCTCGCGTTTATCAATTTTTATAGAAGCATTCGGAAAATTCATAACATCGTAAGGGTTTCCTATTTTGTTAGTCCGTTTGATTTTTTCGCTTTCCATGTAATCTCTGAAATACTCGCCTTTCTTTTTGGAAAATTCCGTTTTAAATAAATCAAACTTATATTTTGAAAGCGTTAGTTTTTCATAATCCTGCTCGATAAAATTGTTCTTTAACCATTTTGTAAAATAATCCCGCATACTGTCAATTAATGCGGATACTACGTAATGAAATTCATTGCTCCCTTTTTCATTTATGTAATGTTCGATTGCAAGTAAATCGCTGTCGAAAATTTTTCTGAAAAATTCTTCGTCATTTAAATTAAATTCATTTTTGATTTTGTCTTTGTATCCATTCAATACTTTTTTATACCAGTCTAATTTTATTTGCCTGTTGTAATATGAGTCAATTATCGTAAACATATCTTTATTTAACATTTCAATTATTTTTAGCTGGGTCTTAAAATATGTCTTAATTCGTTCTTTTCCTGTCCTGTGATATGTTAAAATCAAATTTATTAAATTATCTTCAAACGGCTTTTTTACGCAGCTTGATATTGCGTTAATAAAATTTTTGCTGTCGTAATCAAAACTTACGCATCCGTATTCTTTCAAAAATTTGCTTCGTATTTCAAATTCAAATCTCCAAAACTCTTTTTCAAATTTATATTTTTTTTGATAATAATCTTTTTTCCGATAATCCTGTTTTGTTGTTAATTCCTCATATTTATTGTAAATTCTAATATTGACCTTTGTTGATTTTATTAAAACGCCGGTAAAAATTTTCGCGTTAAAAAAAAACGATATATCCTGCATTTTTGTCAATATATCCGTTCGCTTAAGGTTTTTTATTTCTTCTATGTATTCGGAATCTTCTTTATCGCAAATGTCAAAAGCGTAATCTATTCTAACAATTTTTATACTAAAATTTCCGGTTAAAAATTTAAAACAATTTTTTCTTAAAAATTTTTCAAAACATTTAGTTAAAAATCTTACGCGCCGTAGAATATTTTTTATAGCAATATTTTCCAAATCTTCCGACTTCAATTCGATTTGACAAAGCATATTGAATTTTCTATTTAATTTTATACAAAAAGAATATTCTCTATTTAAAAACATCCTGCAGTTTGCAATTATAAAATTTTCATTGACAGAAATTATGTTTATATATATTTTGCTTTTAATTTTGAAATATAATTTTTTTTCTTTTTGATTAAAAAAATCAACAGTTAACTGTTTAATTTTCGGATCGTTCATACGAACCGGTAATTGACATTGTAAATAATCTATTAAATTATTCATGATATTTTCCTAAAGTTAAAAATTAAAGGGCAATATGGGGGGTCTGTCATTTTTTAAAAGTTAACTCCTTATTTTTCAATATATTTATATTAAAAAATGACGAACCCCCACCCCCTGTTAGTCATTAATGGTTATTAATACCCGCGCGCGCGCATACTATACGTTATATATATAGTAAAGAAAAACTAACGTATAGGTTTAAATAGGTTCATTGCTTAATTTCTTTACCGCGAAAACGCGGCTATTTTGCCTCAAAAATCGACTTTCCCTACTTCCGGCTACAAAATTAGCCACTAATGTCTAAAATGCTTTTTTAGTCGATTTTATAGCTCTCAGCTATTGTTGATTGATAAAGTTTTCTTTTAAGATGAGGCTTTGTTGTTCTTATTTTTTCCCGAACCTTTAATAACGTTTCATTTGAATAATGATTCTTATATCTTATTTTCAAAGGTTCCGCTACCTTGTCAAGATTCGTTTCTTTAAATTTTAGTTCTACCATATCTTTAAAAGAATATCTTTTTTCAAAATATTCAGGAAATCTTTTTAAAAGAATACTCGCCGAATTCGGAGGCAAACTCGCAACTAAATTTTCATCGTCTAATAACCAAATATGAAAAAAGTTGGGTTCAAAATCTGTCGGCGATTTATGTTTTGTCCTTAAAACAACTTCTTGCTCATTCCGTAATTTAAATTTTAATGTTTCACCGTTTATTTTTTCTAATTCGGGAATTTTTGCAGTTCTGTATTTATGCCCGTAACATTTTAAATAGTCCATTGGTTTTGTTATTTCCATAATCTTTTACGCTCCTTTGTTTTTATTAATTCTATTCGTTTTATTCGCGGTTTAAATTCCCGCTATCCTTCGCGCGTTCGTTTATAACCTCTTCTTTTGTCAATAATCCGAGTTTTTCCCGTATCTCGAATAATTCATTTTTGATTTGACTTAATCCAGGATACTTTTTTTGGATTTCTTCAATATCGTTTTTACTTAACGCTTCACGTTTTACCGAACTCTTATTCGCGTTCCGTTTCATAACCTCGCAAAGTTTTATTACATACTCCATCAGAACTTCGACGCTCTCCGTCTGGAAGTCCCGGCCGAATAATCTTTCAAACAGCGGAGCGCTGCAAAACTTAATGGCCGCCGAATTAAAAAATGAATTCATTGAAATGTGTAAATCGGAAAGTTTTGATTTCAGTTCGGATTTTAAAGCGGAATTGATTTTGATTGTTATATAACATTCGTCTGAATTATACGGTTTTAATCGTTTATCGGGATTCGCCGGATTAAGTTTGATTATCTCGCCGTTGAGATTTACATAATCGAATAAACTTTCGATCCTTACTATTCCGTCGCCTGTCCGGATGTTTACGGCAGTTACAGCCCGCGCAAGCCGTCTCGCTTCTTCTGCCGTCGGCGCAGACTTTTCCGAGATGATTTCTTCAAGGCGCGGACCCGGAACTTTTGACCTGACTATCCGGTCGGCGTAAATTTTAATAAGCATAAAATGCTTTAAATTGTTTCTGTAAATTCTTTCGGCGGTTTCGGTCATCCGCGGTTTACCCTTCTTGACATTCGAGCTATTCTGTTTTTAATCCTGTTTTTTCTTTTGCGGTTGACATGCATTTGAAAAGTATCGTGATTATAATAAGAATCACCGATTTTTTTTGTGTAATCATTGTCTTTTTCCGGCATAATTTTTATCTCCTTGCGTAGTTTTAAAATACTGTCCGTCTGATTCATCAGACAAATTTTTTCATTAGTTTTAATCCCTCGGAAAGAGCGGTCCCTAAGTTTGTCGCGCTTTTTGACAATCTCAATATTTTCAAATCATATCCGGGTATCTTGTCTTGAAATATATCAAGCGCGTCGATTAGTTCTTTTACCGCGGCTATTTGATTGTAGTTCGCCGGTATCTTGTTTTGGGCAGCCGGACTTTTAGTAAAATAACTTACCGCCCGCAATACTTTTTCCATCGCGTCGTTAACCATAATATCGTCCGGACCGATAACAACGTTCTTAGTCATTGCTTCCATTTTTTTTTGCCTCCATACTTTTTTTTAGAAATTCGATTTTGTTTTTATTGAACGAGTCAACTGAATTCATTTCGCGGATTATATCGAAACAAAACAAAACCGCGGAATAAAATATATTGTAGTCGCCGCTTATAACCTGTATTATTTTTTGTTGTTTGAGTTTCATTACGGCTACGCCGTTGTTGAATGTAACAACCGCGCAAGTTTCATTTTCAAAAGTCCCTTCTTTGCTGATTTCAATAAATTTTGAATACGCCTGAATAATTCTGCCGTGAGCGATTATAAGCTGCGACATATCGTCAAATAGAATCGAATGTATAAATGAAAAATCTATCACGCTACCGCCTCCTTGTTTAATGCGCGGTTCCAGATCGATATACATATCGCGCGGAGCCGCGCTGTTTTATAACTTCTTAATTTCGACTTGCTTCCGTTAGGATAACTTTTTTGTATGAACTCGATTAACTGTTGTTTTGTATCAGGAATAAACCTGCCTCTATACCAGCTCAATGTTTTACCTCCCGCTTAATCCTATTCACAGGCCGAATAATTCTTTATAAAGTTTCGGCATTTGATTTTCAGCTTTGCCGGATTCAATAAGTTTTTTTATAACTCCGGTTTTGTTATATGCGTTAAATTTTTTTAATCCGCATTCTACTGCGATTTCTTCGATTTGCTCTTTAGATAAGCAATCGAGCGATTCTTCGCATACAGGATTATGTTCCGCGATATTGATTTTTTTTGTCTTGCAAAGTTTGACCGCTTCTTCGCAGCTGCATCGTCTGTCAATAAAATTTTCAATGATTTTCTTTGTCAGCATTTCATAACGCAGAGGTTCGAGTTTCTCGACAAAATTTAAAATGCTGTTGAAAGTTAAATCGCGGTAACAACTGAATTCGTCTTTTTTGATTTTCGCTATCTTGCAGTAAACATCGAATAAAGTTAAAGATTTTTCTTCGTTCGTGTTTTTATCAACCGTTGTTTCAATTTCGATTTCTTTTAAAATCCGCTCAAAGTCGTATGAAGTGTTTTCGGTTTTAATGGACATTGTTAAGGCGAGCGGTTCCGAAAAATACTGAACGTTTGACGATGTAAAATAACTCGAAACTATATTCTTTACGAATTTGTCCCGCCATTCAGTAAATTTATTGGATTTCGGAAGTTTGGGTTTTTGTTCCTCTCCGCTCATTATTTCATTATGCGCAGTTCCGCTTTTCGCATAATCTTTTTTATGATACGCGCAGTTTTCAGGGTCATAACAAAATATTTGAATATTGCCCATTTCGTCTAAACGCGCAGCCCGTTTATTGCATTTTTTAGGTATGTTATCGTTGATGTGTCCGAGAAATATCATCCCGCGCGTATTTGTTCCGGATAAAATTTCATAACCTTTTTCTTCAAGTCCTTTAAGTCTTAAGTTTTGATATTCTTTTATTTTTTTTAGGAAACATACCGGATTTTGGCAGCGTTCTTCGTCTGTCTGCATATTGTCAAAAAGCGGAATCTGCGCCGCCGTGTTATAATCGCAGGTTGCGCATTCGGTTTTGTCAAATTGCGCGTTCTTCAATAAATACGTGTTTCGTTCAATCATTTCTTTGATTTCCAAAAAACTGTATTCGGCGCTTTCAAAAATTTCATTTTCCAGTAAAGTATTTAATATATTCGACGATACCCGCGTAAGCTGTCCAGCCGCCGGTAATGACATTTTATTGTTTCTAATCATTTCTAAAATTTGTTCAGGAAGTTCAATAATTTTTACGCGTTCCCTGATATACGCTTTGCTTTTGCCGGTTAGAGTTATCATTTCGTCAACCGTCATTATCTTTGACATACGATTAAACATTTCCGCTTCTTCTATCGCTGTCAAATCTTTTCTGTGAATATTTTCCGAACATCTCGCTACTTCAAATTTTACGTCGTCCTTTTCGTATTCAAGAACATTGACCGGAACTACCGCTTTTTCGTCAAGCTCTCTCAACGCGTAATACCGTCTATATCCGGATATAAGTTCATACTTGTTTTTAGAAATTTCCCGGACAGTCAAAGGATTCAGCAATCCGATTTCCATGATGTTGGTTTTCAGTTCTTGAAATTCGGCGCTCTCGATGTCGGTCTGGCGGATGTTTCCGTCCGGATGGATAAGTTTTAAAGAAATAGTTGTGATCATAATAAACACGCTCCTTTTATAAAAATTAGGAATTGAAAACTTTTTTGTTCCGGCGTTTTCAATTTCCTTTAAAAAAAAATTACATTGTTGAATCGGAAACAAAAGCTTCGACTGATTTTATACGGTTGTATAATTTCAATCGTTCGGCGCTTTCCATTCCCTTATTTTTAATTACTGTTTTATTTATTTCGACAATCGCTTTCCCGAGCGTCTCAAGACAGGACGCTATCGGCTCGAATATATTTTCTTCAGCGTTTGCGTTAAACTGCAATTTTTTAAATTTCGTTCCTCTTCTTTTTCTGATTTTCTTTTCCGGCTCCGGTTTGATTTTATTTTCATTCGCTAATCGAGGCGGCTGTTTTACTCTTTTCAATCGCTGATAACACGTTGAACAATAACCCTTCACCCAAACTTTCCAGTTCTTATCATATCCGCGCGTTTTTAAACAATCGGGATTTTTACAAGTCTGGTCAATATATTTTTCGTTGAATACTTCCGGCATTTCAAGAACGTCTTTTTTTTCTTCAATATTTTCTGTCATTTCGTTTCACTCTCCCGCGAAATTTTATTTGAAGCGGAGGAAAAAAAATCAGAAGGCAGTTTGCTTTCATAATATTTTATTTTGTTTTTTGCTGAATTTAATTTTCTGCGTAAAACGCAGTTTGAATGTAAATAATAACCTGCTTCTTCCAGATACATATTCAACCGTTTTTTTAATTTATATACTTTAATGAATTTCACGGAATCGGAAATAATAAGCAGTGTCATACAAACGCATAATATTAAAAATAATGCGTTCAGGTTTTCGCTTATCCCGAAAACCAAAGCCGCCGCGAAAAATATAAATATGTAAATCAAATAAAAATGCGGACTGTAAGCTATAAAATTTTTAATCTTTTTCATTTCGTTTCACTCTCCTTTAAATATCTTTTCAGCGCGGTTTTAAATCAAATCGTTTTTTGCTTTCCCTTAATCCTCCTTTCCAACCGAGATTTATATCTTCTTGATCTTCTTGGTCTTCTTTCTCTCTCTTGGTCGTCAAATTTTATAAAGTCCTCAAGACCTTTCATTTGATTATCTATAAATATATTTTCAATTTCTTCATTAGATTTGTCTTTGAATTGTTTAACAATATTTTTTATCTTGATAATTTCTTTAGCGCGAATGTCCTTTCTGTCTTTCCGTCTTTCTTTTGCCAACATATCTATTATTTCTTTTGCGGATTTGTCTCCGTATTTTTTAACAAATTGTTTAATGATGTAAACATAACCTCTTTGACGAAAATTATATTTTATATCATCGCGCAAAATTTTTTCGCCGTAATTTTCTGTCATTTCGTTTCACTCTCCTTTATATTATTTTTGCCGCGGAGACGCAGAGTCCACAGAGTTAATTTTTTTTTTATCCGAATTTAATCGGCTTATAGTTCCCAATAAAAAAGCTGAATAACTATAAAGAAAAATTCCAATTGACCAATTACAAATTTTATTATCATAAAATATAACTCCGCATATACCGATAACTAATAAAAAATAAAGCATATAAGTATCGTCAGCTAAAAAATTTCTGATTTTATCATTCATTTCATTGGCTCCTATATCTCCGCGGCTCTGCGGCTCTGCGGCAAAATAAAAAAGCCGGCAACGTCAGGAATCCCGCCGAAACAGGGATGCTGACGCGCCGGCCGAAAAGAGCGTGTAACGCTTTGGAGATAAATTTAGTATATGATAAAATCTTACTTGCGAAGTTATTTAGATATGATGTCGATTCATCGACTAATGAAATCTTACTTGCGAAGTTTGGAAATAATGATGCCGATACATCGGCTGATGTCGATTCATCGACGGTAAGAGCTGAAGCGCGGCAGGATACTGGGATATCTCCGCAAAAGCGGATTAGACCGCGCGACAGCCGGATTGAATTTTGATTTATAATTAAACCGGAAATTTTTTTTCCGGTAAGAATAGATAAGAATATGATAACCGGCATTGATAATACCGGTAAAAAATAAGAAACCCAGTATCCGCGTAAAAGGGCGTAACAGGTAAAAAACAACTCGGTTAAACTTGAAAAAAATAAAACCGACACATCGCTTGATACCTGCGACGCCAGTTCAGCGGAAGCTCTTCCTCTTTGCAAGTTGGAACCGCCTCCGAAATATCTCTATTTTTCAAATAACAGTTTGATTGTTTCAGCAAAAAAAAGGGGCTGAAACAGCGTTGCAAAGATAACACTTAAAAGCGTTAAACCTACTCAGACGATCGCCGCCTTTTCGCACTGTTGTCAGCCCCCGCAGGAATCCTGTCGAAGGAGGGAACCAAGTTTAAAAAAAGCCGGTTCCCTATTAATGCAAAAAAGGCGGCTTATCGCCCTTTAGCAGGTTCGCATAAATGCGCACGCTTTTTAAGTTATTTATCTTTGCATTTTAAATATATCACAAGCGGAAAGTAATTTCAAGTAAAATTTTTAAAAATGTTTGAAGTCCTTGAAATACAATATATTATTTCGGGGATATTGGTATGAAAAAGACAAGCGGCAACTTTAAAAACATAATAAAGCCGCCGCTATTTTGATTTGAAAAAAACTATTTAGAAATTTTTGTCATATATTTTTTTAAAGGTTCGGGAACATCTTCGATTAATACAATCGAAATTTCATTTTTTGATTTCTGTAAAAATGAAATATTTTGTTGTAAATTCGCTTGAACATCGTCAGGCGTTAATGTCCACATACCGCCTGAAGCAGGGTCAATAATTAAATACCCAATAAACCCGCCTATATTTAAATTTCCTAAGATATACCAGCCGCTTGCTTGTCCTGTAATTGAAATTTCAAAAGGCTTATATCCGGCTTTTTCAATTATAACTTTATATTTGCCTTTTTTAAAATAACCGTCCCCGCGTTGTAATTTTAATTTGCATGGAGTAACGCCGGTCATTATTGTATTGTTGTCAAAATCCGTAATTTTGACGTCCGCGCCGGAAGGTTGCGAGCCAAAAGCAATTTTTTGAGTTCTACCGTTTATTATAGTTGCGCAACCGGCAAAGAATAATAATAAAATCACCGCTCCCCCAAGCCAAACAATCCTAAAATTTTTTTTCATAAAACTAACCTCCTAACGAAAAAATTATTTAATAATATTTTCTAATTTAATTTCTTCATAAGTCAAGAAATCAATAACGAAAACGAAATCAAGATAAAATTAATTAATATTTTTAATCGAATAAAAATATTATAAAAGGATATGCGCAAAAAAGCAAGGGAAAAATACAAGCGGAGTCAGAAAAAAATTTTAACCATTAAAAAACAAAAGCGGCGGAAAAACGCGGAAAAATGGAAAATTATTTTTTCTTTTTAGATGGTCTTGGATATTTATCATTTATGACGTTATTTATAAAATCAGACATTTTTATAAAAGGTTCTTTAATTCTACGCGGTTTAATTTTTTTATTTTTTTTGTGTAACGGATAATTGTGAAAATGAGAATCTCCATGCGCAACTCCAATATCTTTATGATCTTCGGGATGTAAATTTTCCTGACGAATTATTCTGTCGTCATAAATAGTGTTATAAGAATAATCTAACGCAGTTACTAAATCTGTGTTTTCTTCTGATAAAGAACAAAAATATTTATATTCGAGTTTTAATGATTTTTCTTTTTTGGCATTAATATTACCGGATATTTTTTGTAGTTTCAAGTTATAGCCGACAATATTCTCTTCAATAATATCAAAACCGGCATTGTTTAATAAATACAAAGTTTCATAATGTTCGTCTGAAACATCTTTAAGAATAGAATTGTAATGTTTAGGATTAGACAATTTATTATAACCTTTTTTATTCATTTGCCATTTTCTCTTGTTTGACGATTAACTCTCTTTGCATATTTAATAATCCTCTGTAAGAATCAACCCAGTTTTCAATTTCTTCCGGATTATCAAAATACAAAGGTTCTTTTTTTATAATAGTTTCAGAAAGAATATTATATTTTTTTTCGTATTTAGAAACAATTTTTTTGAAATGCAATATGCTTTTTTTTATAGAAGGAATATTCAAAGCGGCTTTGTCGCGATTATATTTTTTTATAATTTGAGCCGCTCTTTTAGCTGCTTGTTTTTTTAAATAGTCTTTATCTAAAAATAAATTATTCATTGTAATAATCTTTTATAATTTTACGAACGATAGAATAAAATAATATTAAAATATTTCTTGAAAGAACAATTTTAGTGATTTTGTTTTTATTTTTTAAAATAAATTGAATATCCAAGTTTGATAATACGATTTTTTTTATTATATTTTCCCGAATTGATTTTAAAATATGTTCCTGTTTGTTTTTTAAAGTAATATTATCCAAAGTATTATAATTTTTAAATTTTTTAGGCCTAATATTATTTAACATAGATTTCATATTATTATATATTTTTTTTAATTCTATTTTAGATAAAATAACAGCCGTGTCTATAATAGAAATATTTTTATTTTCGTCTAAAAAAAGAAAGGCAAAAATATACCCTTCGTTCAATTTTGCATTTTTTGAAGCGCAATATTTAACAGGCACTATTTGAATTACATTAGAATATTTTACCGAATTTATTTTTTTTGTTGTTCCGGCTGTTTCCAAAAAACCGCCTCCTTAAATCGAATAGAAATATTATAAAAGGATATGCGCGAAAAAGCAAGGGGAAAATTAAGGTTTATTCAATTTTTAAATTTTTAGAATCATTTTCCTTTTTTATAATTGCGGCAATTATTCCAAAGAGTCCGCCGACAATCGCGCCCGGCGTTGAACCTAAAGAGCCGCCTAATAACATTCCGCCGATAGTTGCGGAAACAAGCGCGTTTTTTTCGTCAGTGTTCCATTTCTTTTTATTTGTCATAATTGTAATATATCACATTTTTTCATTTTGTCAAGATTAGCGGGATTTTCTAATATTTTTTATATTTAACCAAAGTATTAAAAATATGAAACCAAATAAACTGAAAGAAATCGCGATAGTAACAAAAAACGCAAAAAATCTAATATTATTTATTTGCGTAGTAAATAACGAAAAAATAAAAGAAGCAGCGATTGATAAAAAACAAATAGCAAAGTTTAAATTAATTGAATTTGGAATATTCATAATTTAACGTCTGAAAACAATTTAATATTAGAATAAATTTTCGCAATGTATTTATTGCCGGCTTCGGATTCTTTAACCGAGCCGGTATTATACCAGCGTAGATTTTCGTTAATATCATTTGAGGGACAGCGTTTCAAAAATTTTCTAACGAGCCGGTATTGCATATCGAGATCATTCAGAAAAACGTCAATCTGCAATTCATCGGTAAAACCCATTTCAAACAGATTAGCTCCCATGATTTGAAATAGACCGTAAGATATTTTTTCAACGAGATCGAGATATCGGAGTTTGTTAATATATTTGTAATCGGGTTCGTAGCGGAGACAAAACTGGTCGTGTCCGGATTCGGTAAAAGTCCACGCGAGAAACAAACGCGGACTTTTAAAAAGAGAATCGAAATTATGTTCGTTGTATAAATCGACAAGAACAAAATTTTTTTTTATACGGTCCATTTTCCGCCAACCTCAAAAACTGATTGATAAAGCCGCGCCTGCGTTGAACTCTATTTTTTTAAAGTCGGGAGTTCCTGCGCCCGCGAGCAAATCCAAAGAAACGCCGTTTTTATTCAGTATTTCATAACCCGCGCAAAGCGTAGTATAACTTTTTTCCAAAACTCCGGCGTTAATAGAAAACTTTCCGGATTCGTAAATTTCTTTAACAGCGCCTTTCAGGATTCCGGAATTTGTATAAAGAACGGCGGCTTTAACGCCGCCGGGTAATTTATCTAATATACTCGATATCGAACTTGCGATTATTGAACCGCTGCCGGAACTTGTTCCGCCGGTTCCGCCGGAACCGCTTGCAGCTCCCCCGATTCTTTTTTCTCCGGAAGCGAAACATTAACCGACGGAACTGCCGCGCTTGATTTTCTTTTAGTGATATAATCCTCAATCATAGCGGCCAATAAATCGTCTCCGTATTCTTTGCCGAACTCGATACCGTTTTCAATAGCGTATTGTTTAGCGTATTTCAATGCAAGCTGCAACGCCTTCTTTTTTTCTTCAGTAGTAAGTTTGCCGTCTGAGGACTGGGCTTTGCACTGGCGGACGAATTCCTGATATGTTTTATCTACTCCGGCAAATACGGCTTGCGCTGCAAGTTTGCCGACCTTCGCGGTTTTGGAATCATCTTCTTTGATTTTGAAATATTGTTCAAAAAATTTTTGAAACGTGAACGAGATTACTAAAACAAGAATCGTCAGGAAAGTATTGAATACTTCCGGATTAGAAAAAATCTGTAAAACTTTGTCTAACATAACACACCTCTATAAAAAAAAAATTAAAGTAAAGCGTCAAGTTCGCCGTTAAGCGATCTTGCGGTTTTAACCGCGTCAATCAAAGTCAAATCAAAAATCGTAATCATAATATTTAAAATTATATTCAGTTTCTCATCGCAAGTAAGATAATCCGTTTTACAGATGTCAGAAACATTATGCAGAATAAACGCGTTGCGCGGGATGTGCCAGTGCTTGAATTTTTGAATAAAGATGTCCGGAACGCCCTCAATAGCCGCCCGGGTTTCGCAGAAGCGTATTAAATCAATAATTTTATTTTCGAGATTATGCAGCGAGGATTCTTTGTCTGGGCATGACGCTGATTCGCGCATACCGGTTGAGAACACGTCAAATTTAATAATCAAAAACTTTTTAATGAGTTCTTCTTTTTTAGGATTGTTAAGCCGGAAATTCAAAGACGGAATAATCACGTCTTTAAAATATTTCATTTTGGAAAAGAACGGATGATCTTTGATTGACAGCTTAATTTGATGATTGGAAGATTTCTTTTTAATTTGAAAAAAATGTATTATAGCGAGAATGATCGTGAGAATAGCGAACGCAAGAAAAAGTTTGAGATTATTCTGATTTATGATAGAAACAAAAACGGTCCCGATTGTCGAGACCACAACGCTGATGAAAGACAGGTATTCTTTAGAAAACATAAAATTACTACGTAAGAGCTTTACGCCCCGCGTTAAAAACCTTTTTGCCGGATTTAGAAGCTAAATATAATTTGAATCCATAATATAAAGCTATTCCGGAACCGGCAACAATCAAAGTTTTTATGAGGATTTTTTTTATATCAATCCATAATCCCGGATATCTTTGTTTTTCAGTTTTTTCAAATTCAGTCAAATCTTTTTCGGCTTCAATTATACTTTTTACAGGAAGCGTGTTAGCAGTCAACGATTTTTTTGAATCGTCGTAAATTTTAAGAACTTCCGAACCGGCAAGCGCCTGCCTGACTTTAGAATCCGACAAAGAATTTCTATATAACCAAAAAATCATATATTGAATTAATCGAACTCTCGCGCTTTGCGATAAATCTTCGTAATTTTTAAATCTGCCCGCATTATAAATTTTATTGAATAAATTAGAATCAAGCGGAGGGTTGGCGTAAACCGGCTTGCCGATTGTATTTACATAGTCTATTTCTTTCAAACCTTTTATAACAAGATATTTATTAAGAGAAATCATAGATTCCTGCATCATATACAATTTGTCATAATCGCCAATACTTGAAACAACCGGAATTTTATTTAAAATTCTGGCGCTGCCCTGCGATATTTTATACCACCAGTGTGTTAAATCAAAAATATCAGACGGTTCAACCGGCTGGTAAATAACCGCTATAATATCATCACCCCAGATAAAGAGTATATCAGCGGGTTTAACCGGGCTTGTAATAAACCCGCGTAAATTCGTAGTATTATAAATATTAGCCATTCTGCAAACTCTCAATAAAAGAAGTTATGATTTGAATATTTGTTCGTTCAGGATCCGCGGGACCGCAAATCTGAATCCAATCGTTCATATACCAGCCCGCAAGCAATTCGTATAAAACATTGATTTGATTTTTTACGGAATTATCGGCGGCGTTATACCAATCGTCAAACGCGGAATCGTCCGGAACTACTGCGATTATGTTTTGCGGATTATTGTAGGAATCCTGACAAAGATAATAATATTTGAATGCAGCCGGATTTATTAAAACCGGATTATCTCTATCTGTATGATCATATTCGTTTTTCGGCAAAACATTGCAGTTTGAAGAAAACATAATGTATTTCATTTTATTTCAACTCCGTTATACAAATAAAAGTTTTCCGTTTCCGGAATTGTAATGTTCCGCAGGCGTGAACGCCAGTTCTGAAATAACCTTGTCTTTCCAGACAGCGATTTCGTCAATACAACCGGAGAATTTATAATCGTCGTTTGATATTCTTCTTCCCACTCCAAATAAAACATCATCGCCTAATTGGGCGGGTGTTCCGGTATCAACCGATTTAGTAAGCGTAACTTCAGCCCCGTCTTTATAAAAATGCGCGGTTTTAGAAACTATATCAATGTCAAACATAATAAAACAATTTACATCGGCAACGCTTAAAACTGCGTCAGCGGTAAATTTTAAGTTTTGCGGAGCCAAATCGTTGTTGTAAGTTAATTCAATGTTTCCTGTGTTAGCGTCAAGCCATAACCTTGACGAGGTGGTTAAACCTTTTTCAAAAGCAGTAATAACCTGCCATAACGGGCTCGCGATTCTTTTTAAAACAAAAGCGCATGTGATTTTGTTTGTCGAATAACTATGTGAATTTTCTGGATTTGTAACTAAAATTGAATCATAGCCATGATAAAGCGAATAATTTGAATTTTCGACCATTCCCGCCTGTCTTGAAACGTTAGTTGCCGTTAAAGTTTTTGAGTTAATTATATCTTCTGTATAAAATCCGCTTGATTCTTCGGCCGGATAATAAACGTAGCAGCCGTCGGCTACGGCCGCGGCTTTATTAGCGTATAAAGTTTCGGACCCGGGTTCTTCTTCTTCGGTTACAGTAATATAATTTTCTTTAGTTTCGGTATCGCCGCCGCCCGCGTTTGTAGCGATAAGCGAAACCGTATAATTTCCGGCTTCAGTAAAAATATATTCTAAATTCTGCGTTGTAGCAACCGGCGTTCCGTTAATCGACCATTGCCAAGACGTCGGCGTATTTGTCGACGTATCGGTAAAATTTACCGTAAGCGGAAGCTGTCCGGAAAGCGGAGACGCGCTGAAATTCGCAACCGGCGCGATTACGGGTTCTTCTTCTTCGGTTACAGTAATATAATTTTCTTTAGTTTCGGTATCGCCGCCGCCCGCGTTTGTAGCGATAAGCGAAACCGTATAATTTCCGGCTTCAGTAAAAATATATTCTAAATTCTGCGTTGTAGCAACCGGCGTTCCGTTAATCGACCATTGCCAAGACGTTGGCGTATTTGTCGATGTGTCGGTAAAATTTACAGTAAGCGGAAGCTGTCCGGAAAGCGGAGTCGCGCTGAAATCAGCGACAGGCGCGCTTACAGGCGAGCCGCCGCCGATTCTTGATTGATCTTTTTTTTCTGACATTGTTTTTACCTCTGTTTATTTAACTTCGATAATTACCGAACCGGAACCCGGAAGCGAACCGGCAGCCGCGCATATATCCAATTCTTTAATGTAAATATTGTCGATATGCGCCGGTATAGTTGTAACTACGGGAATTATTTTATTAGAACTTCCGTTAATTCTGTAATATATAGTTACGTTTGTGTTGTTGTAAATTACTGCGGATTTGGCGCTGAAACCGAAATCAGATTCAAAAAGTTCATTATCAAGCGGATCATCGGTAATATCGCCGTAAGCGATTTCGGCAGTATAATAATTCGCTTTAGCCGCGCTTTTCGGAATCCCGATAAAAAATACCGAGTTAGCGTCGGGAAATTGCGTTTTAGGCGGAATATAAGTTGACGTCGATGTGTTAGTCCTTAAATTTGCCGCAGAACATACGCAGGTTAAATATTGAGAATCAGCGGGGTCAACCGTGAATACAGTATCAAAAATTAATTGTCCGCCGACTCCAACCGCGTATTTTTCAGCCCACAATACATCGCTTGAATGAATTGAAACAACTCCAAAAACAACGTCGCTGTTATCAAGTGAAAAATTAAGTTTTGTCCGTTTTATTCTGAATACTCTTTTATTTGTTTCATCTCCGCCTACTTCCGAGCAATCAGCGTCAAATTTAATTCTTTGACATAAATCGTAAGTCTGGTCATTGATCAAAGTCCATTTTGTTAATAGGTCTCTGACTACCGTATCGCTGACTATAGTTTCGATTTTAGCGATATATAAAGTAGAGCCGCTTAATTCGGTTTGATAATTTGAAAGAGCCGATCCTTTAATAAGTTTAGTATTATCAATAATAATACGCCAATTATCCATCGCGTCAATGTCAATGTTCCGCGAATACCATAAACGGTTAGCGGTTTCGTGATTCATTGAATCCGAAATTATACAAGAACAATTATTAGCGACAAAATTAAAATCAGAAGGACCGTAAAAAACAATAGAACTTGCCGACCATGATTCGACTTGACCTGCAGGATTTAAAGCGCAAACCAAATCCCCGCCTAAATATGAAATAACATCTCCCGGAATCGTTTTAGCGTTAATTTTACTTACCGCTGTTGTTGAAGTGGAAATATTAGTATTTATCTGCGTTAAATTTCCGTTTATATCCTCTGCCTGTCCGCCGGTCGGCAAATTTTTTTCATTTAATGTTATAAGCT